>CAYUFT010000200.1:0-1510 GCA_964444115.1 uncultured Methanobacteriaceae archaeon | reverse complement strand
CACTGACTAAAGCTTTAGATGATGAAGACTGGGGAGTAAAATTGTCAGTACTTCGTTCTTTAGGAGATTTGGGTGATGAGGGAGCTATTGATCCTATTAAAAAGGCCCGTAGAAAAGAAAAGGATAAGGACTTTAAAAAAGCAGCCAATAAAGCTTTAAAAAAAATACAGAGTTCTTAAACTTTTTTATTTTTAATCCATATCTTATTTTTTTATTTTAGTTGCTTTGTATTTTTTGTAATTAAATGATTATCTTAAATTTGAGTTTTTATAGATGAATTAATTACAATAATGACCTTAATTAATTCTAATGATTAATGACTTTAGAAATTCTATCTATTTAATTGAGAATGTCCATCACCAAATCGAAGCAAAATTTCTATACTTCATTTAATGATATGTGATGTGGATATTATCGTAGTTGTTCCGACAATTGGTAAAACAACTAACTTAAGTATAGACTAACGGTTATCAAATACTATAACTAAACAATATTAAGGAATAAAAAAATCTTTTTAATCAATTTATTTTTATTTATTCCAGTTTAAATGGTAAATATCGGTTCTACGATTTTTTAAAATTGGAAGTTCCTCACGAACATTATTTACTATATTATGATCCAATTCTGCGTAAATAATCCTCTCTTCAAAATTTCCTTTACTTATAATCTCTCCCCAGGGATCGCAAACCATGGAATGACCATAAGCCACATAATTGGAACTCTTATTACTTGCTGGAGAGGCAGCTGCAACAAAAACTTGATTATCTATGGCCCGAGCTCTAATTAATGTTTCCCAGTGGGCAGGCCCAGTAGTAAGATTAAATGCACCAGGGAATACTAGAATATTAGCTCCTTGGAGAGCCATAATTCGAGATAACTCTGGAAACCGAATATCATAACATATACCAATTCCAATTTTTCCAAAGTTTGTTTCAACAACGGTAATTTGTTGGCCGGGCTTTAAGATATCGGATTCTTTAAAAGTAATTCTGCCGGGGATGTCTATATCAAATAAGTGCATTTTCCGGTGGAAGCCAATTATTTTGCCGTGATTATTGAAAATAAAAGAAGTATTATAAATTCCTTCTTCTGTTTTTTCGGGAATAGATCCAGCTATAATATGTATTTTGAATTCAGATGCTGCAGAGGATATAACTTCCAGAGTGGGACTTTCATCAACAGGTTCTGAATATTCTTCAAATTTGGAATTTTCATAAGGACAATTAAACATCTCAGGAAGAATAACAAGATCTACACCATTACTTGAGCTCTCTTTAATCATTTCCAAGGCATTTTTTATATTATGCTCTTTATTGTCAACCACTTTCATCTGGCAAAGAGCTAATTTTATTTTACTATTCATTGTATCTCCAAATGATTATTTTATCAATCAGGATATTTACTTCATAATATCTATAATGATTATTATTCATAGGATAATTAATATTTCTATGAACTCTAGAAGAAATCTAAAGTAACTTTTTTATCAATATTTAATTCTCTGGGAGGT
>CAYUFT010000199.1:0-1521 GCA_964444115.1 uncultured Methanobacteriaceae archaeon | reverse complement strand
GATAGGAAAGGGGAATTAAAAATGCCATAAATAAAATAATGAAAAATAAAACCACTACCCACTGCTTGGTAACTACTTCGGTAATCACATTGCTGGATAAATAGGCATAAAAATGAACATAGAATTGTTGGACAAATAGGAGGGGCAATAAAAATAAAATGATAATTAATATTCTGAAAAAGAGATTTTTGTTAACTATCATGTTCTATTACCTAAATAGAAGCTATTTGATTTTATATCTTCTATAAGTTAATTTAAATATTTTATGTTGAAATTAATATAATTAGCAATTCTTAAATTTTATTAGTGAAAATTTTTATAGTCATATCATACTTCTGCAATAGTGTATGATATTAACCTTTTTATAAGTATATCTTCATAACTTTATTTTTATATTCAATTAATTATAATTTATAAAAGAATTAATTAAGATTAATACAAAAATTTCCTCAAATTAAAAAAATTTATTAAAAATTAAACTAAAGTTAAAAGAATAATTAAAATTATATTATCTTTCATTAGTAATCACATAAGTATAATTGGATCCGGAATTAAATCTTATAGCTAATTTAGAGCATAATCTACTGTTAACAATATAAAATAATTAAAATTTTGGTGTTATCATGAACCTCCTGGAAAAATCTAAGGCAATCAGAAATCAAGAAATCACGGCTCTGGATAGTCTGGAGAAATTTAATCAAGTTATAGCAAGTAAAAACTCGAATATCAATGCTTTTGTGCAAATAAATCATGAAACGGCATTAAAAAAAGCCAATGAAATCGATTCCCGGATAAAAAATGGGGACAAAGTTGGAAAATTGGCCGGGATGATTATTGGTATTAAAAGCAACATTAATGTTAAGGATTTCACCATTTCTGCAGCATCTAAGACCCTAGAAAATTATATGGGAAGTTATGATGCCACGGTAATTCAAAGGATTAAGGAAGAAGACGGAATAATCATTGGAATGACTAACATGGATGAATTTGCTGCTGGAAGTTCCACTGAAACTTCTTTCCATGGTCCTACTGATAATCCTGCTGCACCCGGCCATATACCTGGCGGATCCAGTGGGGGAAGTGCGGCAGCCATTGCTGCTGAGATGTGTGATATTGCATTGGGATCAGACACTGGTGGCTCTATCCGTAATCCAGCATCCCATTGCGGAGTAATGGGATTTAAACCAACTTACGGGGCAGTTTCCAGGCAAGGTTTACTGGATTTATCTATGAGTCTGGATCAAATTGGGCCTTTAGCGACCGATACTTCAGGAATTGCCATGATGCTGGATACTATTGCTGGAAATGATCCTAACGAATGTACTTCCATTGACTGGAAAGTTCCTAATTTCAGTGCACTTTTAGATGAAAATCCAGAAGAAGCCTTAAATGGAACGAAAGTGGGAGTGGTAAAACAGTTCCAAGAAGTCACTGACGATCACATCGTGAATATAATTGAAGATTCCATTGATAAAATGGGTGAGATGGGAGCAGAAGTAGTTGAATTAAGCTTCGATTATA
>CAYUFT010000198.1:0-1562 GCA_964444115.1 uncultured Methanobacteriaceae archaeon | reverse complement strand
GTCAGTGCTTTTCATGTAATCTAGTGCATCAGAAACATTTAATTTTCTAAAAGGGCTTTTGTTTAAATCTCTCTCCAGTAGTATCATGGAATGTAATGTTGAAGATTCACGAACTCTTCCCTGAAAAAGATTTTTTACATTTGCCAAGCCCCTTTGGCGATTATCCAGTTTAACGCGATTTATAGTATCTGAAAACTCTGGCCAAACATCAGCAATATCATCCCTAATATAAGAATTCTTTTCTGATGAGTAGATAACCGTGTCATTTTTAAAAATGCGTGTAAAAAACCAGTCATCAGATATATAATTAAAGCGTCTGTCAGTTAGCATCCCATAAGTTAATGTGGTTTTTCCAGTCCCGGGTGGGCCCATAATACCTATTGCATGCCCTCCAAAATCAACAGCAGATGCGTGGAGTGAATATCGGCGATTTTCAGAATTATATTCTTCAAAAAAGTCAGAAACAGCAGCTAAAGCAATACTTTTTATCCATCCATAATAATCACAGTTTTCAATTATACAAGTATGAGACTGGGGTTCATATTGAACCTTTAAATCTCCGCCATTATCCACTGAAATAATTTTAGCATGAGGCCTAATATCCTCATTCATAAACTTGAAATTATCTTCCCATTCTTCTTTAAAATCAGCATTATCCGTTAGAAGCTTGATACATGCTCCGTGAATATTTGCTTTTCGCTCAAAAGTATAATTAAAATTTAGTTCATCCAAAAGCTCATCTTTCTGTGTAGGACTAATAATTTCTACATTATAACTAATGAAACTCCCCCAGAGTGTTATAAAAATATCATATTTTAGAAATATAGAAATATTATTTGTTAATGAATATTATGTTATTGAATACAATTATTTATTAAATTTATTATTTTAGACCATTTTAGAATCTATTTTTTAATAAATTATAAAAAAAGATTGATGAAATAAATATTTAAAGATTTTAAGTAACTAAATAAAGGAAGCTATATAAAATAAAATAATTTTTGATAAAAAGTAAAATAAAAAAGTTAGAGTTAATAGAAAAAGAATAAGCTAGAAAATTAACATAAAGTTTATTTTTCAATTATACTTTCTTCTATGGACATTCCAAAATGTCTGGCCCCTTTATCTAAATAAACCATGACTTTATCCCCTTCTTTAAGATCAGAAACCGAAACAGCGGCCCCATTTTCATTTACCAGACGGATTGTTTCGGCATTTTGCAGAAGGGTTTTGACTTTAATACCTTCAAATTCAGCTTCCAGTAACATTAAGGGCCTTTTTTCAATTTTAACTCTTCCGACGATGGCAGTTTTACTTTTTCCAGTATCATCTACAACTAAAACTTCGTCCCCAGTTTCCAACTCAGATAAATACTTGGTTTTATTACCCGGAGTCATTACATAGGCTTGTACGGGGCCGGCATTAACCCTAAACGGGCGAGAAGCAACATATTCACTTTCTAATGATTCGCTGTGAACTAAAAATAATCCCTTAGAATAAGAACCGATCAGCATTCCTTCACCTACATTCATCATGGAGCAAGTATCCACACATACCCTATC
>CAYUFT010000197.1:0-1598 GCA_964444115.1 uncultured Methanobacteriaceae archaeon | reverse complement strand
TGCCCGGAAAGGTAGTTCGTTTAGTAAATGAATCAGCATTTGAAATAGCGTCTTTTATAGGAACTTGGTGCATAGTAGTAACTAAAGCATCGCCCTTAATATAACTACCAGATCTGATTCCTGCTGCAGCAATATTATTTTTTATAGATAGCAATGGAACTATGTCATTTCCTTTAATTATAACACCAGCTATAGGTGTCCCCTGTGCATCTTCTGTGGATGAAGCATAAGCCATATAAGTCATAGTACGGCCAGATACAATAAGCATGAAGGCCAATAATAATATTATTAATGTATCCCTTCTAATTTTTAAAAACATTCCATATTCACCCTTAAAATGTGTTAATATAAATTTGAGATTATAATTAATTAATTTTATATTATATTTAATAATCTAAGAATTATTCTTAATTTTATCTATTTATTCAATTATTTAAATTTAAATATTCTTTTATTAAAGATATGCTTAATTAAAGATTTTTCAAGTATAGAAGAATTTTTAGATTTATAATCAATTTATTAATTGATTTTTGATTTAATTTAATCAAAATAATGCTATAAACTGGTAATTAAAGATAAAAATGATAATAAATTAAACATTAATTTAAATATTATATTGCAAATGATTATCTATTTAACATATAAGTATTTTTCGTAAATTCATTTTGTTATTTTATATGAAAATATTGTATTAAAGTTTAAAAATAATATTAAAATCACTCAATTGATTTAAAAATTGGATTTAAATTAATAGATTCCTAGTCAAAAATTACTTTGAACCTTAATTAAATCTGAAGCAGGATCCATTCCTTGAGCACCAATCAACAAAATTGTATCCTGAACATCTGCCATAACCAATACCTTTTTTAAGGACACTTTTAAGGTTTCCTCAAAAATGTACTCAATCTGCTGCGATTTTAGGGTTTCTAAAAAGATTCTCTTTTCATGTTCTTCTACAGTATTTAAATTATCAA
This sequence comes from uncultured Methanobacteriaceae archaeon, assembly GCA_964444115.1. GTDB lineage: Archaea > Methanobacteriota > Methanobacteria > Methanobacteriales > Methanobacteriaceae > UBA349. The sequence goes on along the minus strand of CAYUFT010000197.1, from coordinate 624 downwards.
CTACATCACTGCTAGCCGAAACAATTAGACCATAATCTAAATCTAATTCATTTAAAGATTCAGCTAGAGCTTGAGAATTAATTTGATTAATTTCATCGCCTCTAGATCCCCTAATAGAACAAACAACCCATAATTTACTTTTCATAGCCGGAGATACTAAAAATTCATCAGGGGAGGTAGTATTTGAATTAGATGAATTATAATCATTTACAAAATCAGCGGCGCTTTTAATAGTGGCTTTTATTCCGTCAGGATTATGGGCAAAATCATCAATTATCCGTGGATTTTCATTAATTATGGAAAATCTCCTATTTAAAGCACGATATGAAATAATACCATGAGTAATATCATCCAGAGGAACTTTCAAAGAAATACATACCGAAATAGCAGCTAATGTATTTTCAATAAAGTGCTGGCTTTTAAATGGTAAATCTTTAGTTTCAATTAATAGTTCTCCTTTAAAGAAAATGCCTCCAGAATTAATGTCAAAATCATCAAATTCCAGATCACATCCATTTCCATGATAAAAAGGAGTTATCTGACAATTTAAAGACTCGCCCATTTTTCTAATCAATGAATCATTGAAATTCAGTATAACCACCCCAGATTCCATACCCCTGCCCC
>CAYUFT010000196.1:0-1626 GCA_964444115.1 uncultured Methanobacteriaceae archaeon | reverse complement strand
CGTGAGCTGGGTTTAGACCGTCGTGAGACAGGTTAGTTTTACCCTACTGATGAAACGATGTTGCGACAGTAATTTAAGTTAGTACGAGAGGAACCCTTAAATCAGATAATTGGTAAATACGGTTGTCTGAAAAGACAATGCCGTGAAGCTACCATCTGTTGGATTATGACTGAAGGCCTCTAAGTCAGAATCCATGCTGGAAAGCAATGTCTTGGTGGTGATAAACGAAAAAACATAAGAAATTAAGTTCGAAGGGCAGAGCGGTAAGTCCAAAATTGGATGATCTTAACTGCTAATCGTAATTTCGAATTATCATCAACATAAATCTTTTGTAGACGACTTAATACGGAACGGGTATTGTAAATGTGAGAGTAGATTTTTCTACGATCCATTGAGATTCAGCCCGTCTCCTTAGATTTATCTCATCTCCCTTGTCATTTTTTCTCTGCTGGGGTTATTAACCTCTTAATCAAATTATTAATTATTTTAATTTCTCATGGCATTTCCCAAGAAAAAATTAATAATTCACTTTCAATTCTGCTGGGGTTTTTAGCATCTTAATCAAAATTCAGAATTTCATATTTCTGTAACATTTTTTTATTTTAGTAAATATCAAATTCATCAAATAATTTCCTTCTTCTTTTTATTATCTGCTGGGGTCATTAGCCTCTTCATCAAAATTTTTAATTTCATATTTTTTATTGATTTTGGATTTCACTAAATATTGATTAATAAATTCATATGCTTCCTCTTTTTATTATCTGCTGGGGTTATTAGTCTCTTAACCAAAATTTTAAATTTCATTTTTTGGCATGATTCTTAATTTCAATAAATATCATTTAATAAATTCAATTCCTCCTTTCTTTTCTCTGCTGGGTCTGTTATCCTCTTGATATTTTTATATGAGACCATACTTCTATGCTTTTCACATTTCGAAGTAATTGGTTGTATATACTCAAATGAATAGAACTAAAGATCGAATCCTGATGGGATTGCATAGCATCTCTAAAATATAAATTAAATCTTGATTATTTTCTTATTTACCTTTATAATAAATAAATTCATTCTTAAATATCAATGCTTTTATCCAAGAATTTATGATTTATATCCTTTTTTAATGCTATCAATGCATTTGATCCTACATTTGTAAAGCATTACAGAACTCAGTCCTACTTATTCCTACTTATTGTTCAGGTGCAATAAGAATAGTAAATGTATATTCCCTAAAGCAAAAATTAGAAGCTTTAATGCTAAAGAACCATATTCTTATTCAAAAACTCCAAGTTCCACTGACTCCACTGGGGTAAATAAATTGCTTTGAAAAATCTGTATTCAATACTTTTTGGTTTATTATCACTTTTTCATTCTAAAAGCAATGAAATAAAGAACAATTTTAATTTCAATTAAATTACTTTTATTTCTGCTGGGGTTATAAAAATTGATAAAAAATGCTGATTTGGGTACATTACCTAATTCCCCCTAGAGGAGGAATCTGGTATTTTTTTTTTTAATAAAAATATAAAATATAAAAAGCCTGATTTAGACATTCTAAAGTTCTCCAAAAGGGCTTCCCTCAAATAATCGAATTAAAATTAAAATATAAAAATGGAAAATCTCACTTTAATG
>CAYUFT010000195.1:0-1656 GCA_964444115.1 uncultured Methanobacteriaceae archaeon | reverse complement strand
GATTATTCATTTCTAATTTGGGGCCTGATGGAATTATACTCTGCTACCTTTGAAATTAAATATTTAAAATATGCTTTTAGTTTAAATGAAACTCTGATTAATCATTTTTTAGATGAAGAATCAGGAGGATTCTATTTTACTTCAGATGATGCAGAAAAAATAATTTTAAGGAAAAGAGAAAGTTATGATAGTGCCATTCCATCTGGAAATTCTGTGCAGATGATGAATTTATTGAAAATGGCCCATATAAGTGAAGATGAATCCTTAAAAGAAATGGCCTTTGGGATAGAACGTTATTTCACGGAAAAGATAAAAAGATCCCCTTTGGCCCATACGAATATGATAAATGCTATTGATTTTAGATTAGGACCTTTTTATAACATTTTTGCTGTTTGTAAAGACAAGAATCAATTCTTAACTATGCATGAAAAACTTAGAGCAGATTTATCTATAAGATATATTCCCAACCTTACAATTATGGATATAACTCCCACTGAAACAAAACAAAAAAATTCTAAAGAGAATAAGAGTTTAAAATTACCATTTGAATTTTCAGAATCCTTAAAAGCTAAAAAACCTCTGAAAAATAAATGCACATTTTATATATGTACTGATAAAGATTGTAAACCACCTTTAAATGAAATTAAGGAATTATTAAAAGGCATTGGACACTAAAATTGGGAGCATAGGCCCAAACCAATTTATGAAATATTATGATTATTCAATGAAATTATAAAAAAAGACTCTGAAGAAGATATTATGATAATAGAATATATTTTAAGAAATTATTGACTATTCTAATCTTTTTACAAAAAATCTTTACTAAAAAATCTTTAAGCCAACCCAAATACAGTGCAAAAATTGTAATAAAATAAGCTTATAATACATGAAGAATAAAAAAGGTAATGATAAGAAAATGTTTGAGGTGCATATTATGACAAAAACCATTGAAAATTTAGCCAAAGCATTCATTGGAGAGAGTCAAGCCCGTAACAGGTATACAATGTATGCCAAAGTTGCTAAAAATGAAGGGTTCGAGCAGATTTCTGAAATTTTCCTTGCCACAGCAGATAACGAGCGAGAACATGCCAAATGGCTCTTTAGACTAATTCAAGAATTAAGGGAAGCTGATGAATCATTAGAAGATTTGACTGTACAAGCAGAAGCTCCACTTATTCTAGGAACCACTGATGAAAATCTTATTGCCGCCATAGGTGGAGAGCACTATGAAAATACAGTGATGTACCCTGAATTTGCGGCCATAGCCAAAACAGAAGGGTATCCAGAAATTGCAGAGCGACTATTAGCCATTTCTAATGCAGAAGAACAACATGAAGCTCGATACATGGATTTATTAAAATTAGTGGAAACTGGAACTGTTTACAATAAAAAAGAAGAAGTTACATGGATTTGTCGTAAGTGCGGATATTTCCATCAAGGAAAAAAACCTCCAGTTAAATGTCCGGCCTGTGATCATCCTTCCAAGTACTACCAGATACTCAGTGAAACTTACTAGATTTGATAAGTACATTTAATTCAAATCATAATTTAAAAATTAGTTCGATAATTTAAAAATTGAAACTAATTTTTGAAATACTAATAAATATTGAAATTAATTAATTGGAGAAAAGAAAATGGTTGAACTTAATCAAATTT
>CAYUFT010000194.1:0-1684 GCA_964444115.1 uncultured Methanobacteriaceae archaeon | reverse complement strand
TTGCTCAAGGTAAAGAAGATCTAGAAATTAGTGAAATCATGTCCAGTGATATTATTACTGTTGAAGAAGACGTCATGATATCAGATGCTATTGAAATTATGAATAAAAAGAACATAGGTCGATTAATAGTATTGGAACATGATAGAACTCCGGTAGGAATCGTGACTAGAACAGATCTTTTAGATAATATAGCTGGATTAAAATAGAGCAATAGATTAAATAATCTCTAAAAGATTTTAAAAATAAATTAGACATATAATTAAAATATTAATAATAAAATAGATTATAAAAATCTCAAAATAATTAATTTTTTATTCATATTGAAATTTATATAATTTTTAATTAATTAAATATTATTAATATTATATTGCATTCAAATCAATTTTATTCGGCTATAATTATTTTATTTTAGAATTGACCATATATTTGCTAATAGGTTGTGTAATTTTTGAAAGATGATCATCAAGTTAAGCATGTTAAAATCTCCAAAGATATGAAAATATCCGATTTCATTGAAGAAATGGGTAATGCTGGGGTTTTAGGTGCTGGAAGAGTTTATAGGGCCACAAATTTACTTTCAGAAATGATAGAAGACCCAAAATTAAATATATTTCTAAGTGTAGCAGGGCCCATGGTTCCTGGTGGAATGAGGGACATAATAGTGGATCTCATAAAAAATGGAATTATTAAGGTACTTATAACCAGTGGAGCAAACCTTACACATGATCTTCTAGAATCCTTTGGCGGTTATCATTATCGAAACTATGGCTTTGATGATGAAAAACTTCATGATTCGGGTATGGGCCGTATAGGTGATATTTACACAAAATCTGAAGATTTTGAGATTTTTGAAAATGAAATAAATCAAATATTAGAAAAAATTGCAAGTGAAACTGAAATCACTTCCATTCAAGACTTCATTTATCATGTTGGGACACAAATAACTGATGAAAATTCAATTATAAAAGCTGCAGCAGATAATAACGTCCCAATCTATGCTCCTGGAATTATTGATAGTATGTTGGGCCTTCAATTATGGATGTTCAATCAATCCAACAAACTTTGCTTAGATGCGGTGGCTGATATGCACCAACTTTCAGATATAGTATTCGAGTCTGAGAAAGTAGGAGCAGTTATTTTAGGTGGGGGCCTTCCAAAACACTATGCTTTAGCTTCTAATCTTTTAAAAGGCGGTGTTGATGCTGCTATTCAAATAACCATGGATCGGAGTGAAACTGGAAGTTTAAGTGGTGCTCCCTTAGAAGAAGCCAAGTCTTGGGCCAAGGCTCGAGCAGGTTCTAATTTAGTAACAGTTGTTGGTGATGCTACAGTTCTTTTCCCTCTTGTTCTGGCCGGAGCTCTGGATTTAGTAGATTTAAAAGAAAAGAAATAATTTTTTAAATTTTTCTGAAAATTTAATTTTAAATATATTTATCTTTATTTTAAAATAAGGTAATTGTGTATTTAATGTATTAACTAAATATTAGTGTGATAATCAGATTTAAGGTATTTAATATGGAAATAATTCTAATAGCTCTTTTTTATATGCTTTCTGGATTTTTGATGAAATTTTCAGATGATGCATATGATGAAATGGGAAATAAAAAATTTGCATCTATATTGGGAATCATTTGCGGCCTTTGCATTGGATTTTTAGTTGTTAATAGTGTGGATGCGACTTATA
>CAYUFT010000193.1:0-1720 GCA_964444115.1 uncultured Methanobacteriaceae archaeon | reverse complement strand
TAAAGAAATTATGGATGCAAGTGGGTATTTAAAGGAAGATGCCAAGTTCATGCCTATGAAAGAGCAAAAAGAATATATTGAAAGATTTACTCGGGCATTTTTCATTAGAATAAAAGATATTAAAGAAAATAAGGCCCACTACGAGGGTTTAGTAAATAATAAAAAGTTAAAGGACTTTTTGCAGGTGCTGGAAATGCAAAAAGATGAGGCCCAGAGTCACCATGAGCTTTGTTTTCACAAGATTGCTCGTATCGTGGCCACTTACACCGCATTTGTCAGAGAAGAATCCATTCACCCGGTGGGAACTAAGTTTCCCGGAGGATTTGTTTTGAGATATGAAAATGGTGTTTATTACTGTCCAGTTAAGGAAAAACAAATCAATACTCCTAGTGCACTGTGTCGCTTCTGTGTGAGTGTGCAAGATGAGAGTGTTTAGATTTAATTATTAATGAAATTTTATTAAAATCTTAGGTTAAATCAATATTTGACCAATGACAAAAGCCACCAATCCCAAAGTGGCCCCTAAGTAAATAAACCGAGCATATTTTCTTTTTTCATCTATAATCGGACTTTTTAATAATTTAAAAGCCGAAAAAATAATTATAGAATCCATTAAAAGTATCATAACCAGATAAGTAATCCCTAACCACCCTAGAATAAAGGGAATAATGCTTATTAAAACTACTAATGCAAATATAACTGCTGAAATTTTAAGTGCAGTATTTTGACCATATTTCAAGGCCAGAGATTGGGAGTTTATCTTTTTATCTCCTTCCATATCCAGAGCATCAGCAGCAATCTCTTCTCCCAGATCTATGAAAAATGCTATGGCACTAAAAACCCAGACCGCCACATTCCATGGGTTTCCCACTGTAATTGCCCCAAAAATAAAGGTAATGGCCACTGATGAGCTTACCAGGAGATTTCCCAGCAATCCAGTTCTTTTTAATTTCCAGTTATATGAAAATCCTATAGTCCAGAAAACTATGGCCACAGCTAAAGCCGAGAAACTAATAAAAAATGCAGCCAGTAGGCCTATTAATGCAGTAATAATAGATAAAAAAATCACTAGGCGTGAGTTAATCATTCTTGATGGCAATGGCCTATTAGGAGCATTTATTTTATCAGTTTCCAAATCAAAATAGTCATTTAAAATTAGGGTGGAACCGGAAATAAAAAATCCGACTGCGAAACCAAGAATTATTTCTTGAAAATGGGGAAAATGGCCCAATGCCACCAGTTCACCTACCACCACACATATTCCTGCAGCTAGAGATAAATCTGGCCTGAATAATTGAATAATGGCTTTTATTTTAGAAATGGATGACATTAGAATCTTAATTTAGTTTTTAAAATAGAATAAGAATAATTCAGTACCCGAGGGCCTTCGGAACGTGAGCTCGTGTGCAGCCAAATAGGGTGCAGGCCCCCAGGAATTACCTGAAATAGAAGATTGTTTTCAAAGTTTATAAAATTACCTATTGATTAACAATTGAAAAAATAATAATCAATTAAATAAATGTGAATTCTCTTCTTCAATAAACTATCTACAACATTAAACAAACTAATAAAAACCAATTATTCCCATTCAAATACACTTTCCAGAACATTATCAAATATCCCATCAATCTCTTTTTTGGATTCAGCTTGTTGAGACTTTTGAATTTCTATTTCCTGCACAAACTCTGCGAATTGGTTTTGAAGATCTATTGGTGGGATT
>CAYUFT010000192.1:0-1747 GCA_964444115.1 uncultured Methanobacteriaceae archaeon | reverse complement strand
AATAAACAATTAAAAGAATCTAAAAAAATGGAAAAACTCCAGAAAAAACTTCTAAAAGGAAGATAATTAAAAATTAATTAATATATTTCTTTAATTGATATATTTCTTTTTGATTACTAATGATTGAACTATCACTAAAATAATAATTAATAAATGTAATTCGTTCTAATCAACTAACTTTATTTAGCATGAAAACTTTTTACAAATTCTTCATAAAATCTATTTACTTCATCACTATTTCCTGAAAATTCAATACAATATGAATAATCTCCTTTTATAAACCAAATCTTAATATTTTCAGCCCCATAAGAAAATTTATTGAATTTATAGGCATTTAATCCATCAATATTTATGTTTTGAGGATTCCATGATTAACTGAGGCTTGCCACCATCAAATAATAAATTTGATGGTCATAGACTTTCAAAATTGAAAATTTATTTTCTGGGCCTTTAGTACCAGTCACCATATCTGGAAAGCTACTGTCTATAATCCAGCCACTAGGATAATCAAAAGAAAATTCAGAACCATCATAGTGGGGAAAAGCTACTGCAATAAATAATAATGAAATTAAAAAAATTGAAGTCAAATTTAATAAAATAATTATAATTTTAACTGATTTTGATTGATCATTCCAGCTCTTTTTAAGAGATTTACTAGAATCCCCATAAAGAGATTCTGAATATCTTAATTTTCCACCACAAGAACATTTAGCGAGTTTATATGGAGAATCATCTTTTTTTAGTTCATAAAACGATCCACAGTTTTCACAAACTAAAAATCCCATCGAATCTCCCCTAAAACAATTCAATATCTTGTTTATTAATTTCAGATTTTATTCTAATGTAAATCCCAGCAATTCCACCAATGACCATAAAAAATATGATAATCGGACTTGAAACGATGACCAATACTGCAAACATTGCAGATAAAATAACTGTGAATTAAAAAGCAACCCACGAAAAGAATTAAAACTGCCAATATGCCTGAAAAAATAGCATTAATAACCCCATAAGAATATTTGATTTTTTGAGATAGGAAAGCAGCTAAGGCCCCAAGAATAATAAATAGTAAATATCCGAAGATATCTAATCCTAAACCAAATATAACGAAAGTTAATAAAAAAACTATTCCTGCAGAAACAGCACCCACTAATATACCAAATAGACTAAGCTTTTGACTTAAAGGAATTTTTTCATTCAATTCCTGCTCAATATGGGCCTCTGCAGAATCTTGAACTCCACGTTCTACATAAGGCCTACATTGGTACTCTTTTTTTACAGAAGGTTTTAAATATTGACTATCTATTTCTGATTTTTTCTGATTATATTTCTGACTAATAGATTCAGCAACTTGCGAATTTCCAATAGATATTAAATCACTACCACATTTAGAACAAAAAATCCCAGAATAGCTTTTTTCAAAACAGTGCGGACAAATAAATGTAGTTTCTTTATTATAATCCGAATTATTGATCTCTTCACGGGTTAATTGTGAATTAAAATTTTAATTTTCCACCACAGTGACAATTGTCAAAATCATCTGCAGATTCACCTTCCTCAAGCTCATAGTAGCCATTACATTCACTACAAATAATAAAAGGCATGTTCCCCACCCAAATAAAATAAAATTAAGATCTAAAAATTATTTTTCTAAATGCTATTCCTACAAATCCTCCAAAGGATGTTAGAGACACAAATACCGAACCTAGAACAAACGTGGACATTAAGGCCAATGACATTCCAGTAA
>CAYUFT010000191.1:0-1816 GCA_964444115.1 uncultured Methanobacteriaceae archaeon | reverse complement strand
TACTCGCTGCAAAAGTCTGCCAAAATAAACTGAAAGAATAAATCCCATAAATTATAGCCGCAAAAAGACAAAATACTGCAGTTATAATCAAAATAATCTTTATCATCCTTAAGGGTGGAACATTCATAATAACACATGTTATTTATACGTTAATTTTGATTTATATTTTATGATTACTCTTCAAAATCATCAGTTAATATAGGGTTAATTAACGGTTAATTTTTAAATGAAATCTAAATTAAGCCTCCGATTTTGATTTTAATTTAGGTAAGACTGAGGAAAGATTAGGGTGTAAATGTGGAATAAATACTTTTATCATACTTCCAAATTTAAGTTAGTAAAAACTTAAAAAAACCCATTAATCATTTTAAAGTGAATGAATTGGAATAATAGTTAATATATATAGATAAATAATTAATATATTAAACAAAGCAAATAAGTCCAGTTTATATTTTAAATAAAAAATTAAGCTTTACCAGTTACGTTATTTCAAAAAGCTCACATGAGGGACGATAAGGATGCTGAAAATAATGGTAATTTCAAGTTAACAACATAATTAAATGTATTTTAATTATTATTGGATAAAATAAATTAGAAAAATGGAAGGAAATTATGAGAGCAATTTTGAAAATACTTATATTGCTGGTGCTGGTGGTGATTAGTGGTGCAGCAGCAGTTATCTATGAAAATCAAACATCAAGTCAGTTCGCTGGGAATTATAACGTGCTTTTATTATGTGTTGATCCCTCAGAAAATACTGGAACTGATGGTATGGGGGCTGCAGATATGGCATTCGCCGTTAAAGTTGAAGATAGTAAAGTAACAAATGTGACGGCCATATACCCTGGAGGAAAAAGAAGTCAGACTTACACCGAGCCAGAATCACTGGGTTCGGGAATGTTACTGCTTCACGACTCATTATTCGGCGTAAACACCACCTTTGGTGCTGAAAGAGCCCAGGAAATAGTTGAATACAATACGGGAATAAAAACAGATGCAGTGGTAATGATAACTCCAGATGCAGTAGATGCTCTTTTAGCAGCTATTGGTCCTATTGAAGTGAATGGGACTCAAATTAATGTTAGTGATTCCATTGGTTTCATTAGAGACAACACTGAGACCGCGAATAGTACTGAAACTAGGGGTGCTGCAACTGAATCACTAATGCAACCCATCATTGATACTGCCAAAAACAACCCGGCTAGCTATATTAATCTAGTAAAAGTGGCCATTGAACAGTACAATCAAGGAAACATTAGAGTAATTCCAGCAGATCTAGTTACTCATTTTGCAATATCCTCGGGAATAAAATCATTAGTGGGGTAATTATACACCATTACCCATTAATTTTTATTTTAAAAATGAATTAAGGCCATATGAATATAAATTTTTATTTTAAAAATGAATTAAGGCCTAGACAAATATTAATTTTTTAATGTGTTAATTAAAATAAAAAAAGATAATTAAAATATTTCTTAAAAATAAAAAGAATTCAAATTCTAATATGAATTTGAATCTAAATTAAACCCTAAATAAGGGAATTAAGCACCAGCTCCACCAGTAATGGAACCAGTGTTCATTTCCAGCATTAAAGGTTTAGGTAGTTCTATGTCAATGGTTTCTCGAATAACGTCCTCTACCGTTTCCACTAGTATGAACTCGATTTCTGCTTTAACATCATCCGGTACATCATCCAAGTCTTTTTTATTGTCAATTGGTAGAATTATCCGGTTAATTCCTGCACGATGGGCAGCTAGAACTTTTTCTTTAATTCCACCCACAGGTAAGACTGCGCCTCTTAAAGAGATCTCACCAG
>CAYUFT010000190.1:1425-1987 GCA_964444115.1 uncultured Methanobacteriaceae archaeon | reverse complement strand
TAAAACAGGTCCTTTATATGGAATAGCTTTAATATTATTTGATTCTAAGATCTCAATTACCTTAACCAATTCCCCAGTTAACATCAGATTCTTCTGAACATTGGCCATATAATAACTTTTCAAATTTCCTAAAACATCTTCAGGAACTTTTTCATGACAAATAGAATTAAGATTAACATATAAAAGAGGCCTCAACCTATGTCGGGAGGCCATACTTATTAAATATTCCCAGTCCAGATCCATACTGGCTAAAGAAATAATTTTCTTCTTTATTTCCTTATTAAGCTGAGTTCTAGCACAACAAAGCATAAGTTCATCTTCAGGACGCAGCTGAAAATCAATCTTTTTTTTATGAATCAGTTTAATCTCCTCAAATAAAATATAATTAACTATATCTTTATAAGTTATGGAGTCATAGTTTATAAAAATTGAGATTATTAAATAGAGGATTATTAAATGAAAAAAAATATTTTTATAATAATTATTATTTTATTCATGGTGGCCATATCCGTATGTACCTTTAAAACTGAATCGGATAACACCTTTGGACAAAAACCAAATA
>CAYUFT010000190.1:0-1415 GCA_964444115.1 uncultured Methanobacteriaceae archaeon | reverse complement strand
CCACCGGAGACCATTATGATCGAAATGGAACCCAATATTATTATGTGTGGGGATATGTGGGGAACAAGGCTGGTAACCAAGCACCTAACGTCCAGATAACGGCCAAATTCTACAGCGAAAATGGTACTTTAATAGGAACTAACACCACATCACCAACTAGGCCAAAAATCATTCCACCAGAAGGTCAAGCATATTACTATGCGGGTTTTAAAGACCCCAATAAAACCATTAGCAACTACACTATCTCCCTATCAATTAACTCAAAATAATTCATTAAACCTACCTTTTTTTTCATTAAATTCTTCCCAACTACCTTCCTCCACAATATGCCCATTTTCCATTAAATAAATAACATCAGCATTTTCAATGGTAGAAAACCTGTGAGCAATCATTAAAATGGTCAAATTGCCGTGTAGCTTCTCAATAGAGTTTAATATCTTTTTTTCATTTTTTGAATCCAGATTACTTGTGGCCTCATCCATTATCAAAAGGGATGGCCTTCTTAATAAGGCTCGTGCTAGGGCCAATCTTTGTCTTTCCCCACCAGATAATCTAACGCCCCTATCTCCAATAATAGTATCTAATCCATCGGGAAGATCGAAAACGAAATCTGCAGATGAAATTTTTAAAACATCATTAAGATCTTTTTCTACGGCATCATTCCGAGCCAATAACAAATTATTTCGAACGGTATCATTGAATAAGAAAGTATCCTGGGCCACGTATCCAATTTGATTTCTCCAAGACGCGAAATTCTTTAATTCAACATCATCAATAGTTATTTGGCCTTTATCTGGCATTAAAAGGCCCATGACCAAGTCTGCAGTAGTGCTCTTTCCAGCTCCTGAAAGGCCAACTAGAGCAGTTATTTGTTTTTTCTTAATTTTTAAATCAAGATTTTTAATATTCAAGGTATCTTGATAAGTAAAAGAAACATCGTTGAATTTGATTTCTTTTTCAAAAAATATGTCTCCTTCTTCAAACTCACTTTCAGAAACAACTTCACATTCTCTTTTTAAATTAATTACATTTGCAAAGGCCGGTAGCATGTTTATAAAATACTGATAACTCCTTTGAATGGTCGAGAATCGTGGTATGATTCTTATAAAAAGGAATAATAGAATTAAAAGCTCGGCTGTAGAAATTTTCATTATTTCCACTACGAAAAAAACGATAAAACTTAAAATAATCACTGAACCCACATCAAATAAAAAACGAACATCGGCATAGCTTTTTATAGTTTCCATATATTTGCGAGCTACCCTATTAGAAACTTTAGAAAAAGTTTCAACATTTCTTTTTTCCATATTAAAACTTTTAATGGTCTTCATTCCATCTAAATGTTGATTAGTAATGGAATAAAGATTTTTAGTAGTGTTTGATAAATCTTCGCCCTTTGAATGAGATGATTGGCT
>CAYUFT010000189.1:0-2074 GCA_964444115.1 uncultured Methanobacteriaceae archaeon | reverse complement strand
ATCTAGAGATAACATGATCCATTTAATAGAAGAATTTAAAGATGCTCTAAAAGAAGCTGAATCTTTAGACTTAATTTTAAGGAAAATAGACTTCCCTTTAACTAACATCTCCATTGAAGAACGTTGTGAAGGAGAACTGATGATTTCAGGGTTAACTGAAGTAAATACTACTTGGGCCTGTAAATTGCTATCAAATACTATCTCAATTTCACTTTCCACAGACTTTAAGGGAGTATTCTGAATCAAAGTACAATCTCCAGTTTATAATTAATAATAAGATTTAATTATCAAATAATCAATCTTTTGAACTATTTTCGAGCTTAAAATTCTTAATAAAAATTTTAAATCCGGTACAAATGCCTTTTTTATCAAAAACATCTATAATGGCCTTATAATCTTGTTTTGAATCATCAGATTTAGAGTCTTTGAGAGTTATAAGATTTGATTCTGGAAAATCTTCAATATCAAATTCGTTTTTGTGTGCTTCAGATTCAAAATCATTTACTGTTTTTAATTGAAGAATATCACCTAGAATGGCCATTTCTTCAAAGTCACATTTAAATGACAAATCCTCTTTTTGAATATTGATCCTTTTCTCAGGTAAGGCCACATTTATAGTCATAGAAAGAATTTCTGATCCGTCCTTATTAAAAAAGGTGATCTTACTGGGATTGCCATTATACTCAAAAACAACTGCCACATAAGAATATCCTAAATTGGCGGCCTTTAAAAGAACGTCCCTCATACTCATTTTGCCACGATTAGCGTATTCGGAAATGAAAACACGATTTAAATACTGGCAAAAAGATCTGGTACGTTTAGAAGGTTTTCTTGAAGTTGTAATTAACATAATCTTCAGATAAAATAGTTAGAATAAAGAGGGTTAATAAGGATTAAAATATAAATAATTACCTTATCTTCCTTTTATAGTCCTTTTAACAGTGGGAACTTCTTTAAAGAGAATTCGGTATCTGCATCTAGGACATTTATTTTCCATGTACCCTTTAGGGTCAATTATAGCTCCACATTCAGCACATTTATACAAATCATGAACCTCCAATAATCCGTTTTATGTTTCTAGTAGCGGTTTTACCCATAGGAGTAACAGGTACGTATGCTCCGCCAGTGAAGACAGCGCCACACTTTCTACATTTCCATATACCACTGCTAACTCTTTTAACAGCAGGTCGATCACATGTAGGGCATACATGTTTCTTTTTCATGTTTTCTTCGATTTGTTTTACAGTTCTTTTGGCTTTACGACCGTATCTTGCACCAAATCTTCCTGTAATACCAACTTTTTTGGTTCTTGCCATTTGAATCACTCCGAGTAAATTTTACAATTTATAAATGATAAGCTTATCAATCTCATCATCAATTCCCAAATAATGGGAAATGAATCACTGAATTAGTGATTAACACTGAAAAACTGACAATTTCTGAATTAATTGCAGTTACTATGATATAAAATAACCTTTCTTTTGTTAAATAGTTGATATACAGAGTTACTAGTTTCTATATAGCAGCTAAAAAAGTAAAAATTACTTTAGTATCGTGAATTAGTTTATTATGCCAATATTAATATAATCGACAAAATAATTTAGTAATTTAAAATTTAATTAAAGAAATATATAAAGGTTAGGTTTAAAAATTGAAATTGATGGTTAATTATGGTAAATATTCCATCAATTCTTTAGTTTTTTCTTCAGTAATTTTTACTGCATTCATTATTTCTTCTTTAGTTAAAGGAGTTGCTCCACCTTTTTGAAGGGCACATATATTCCCAGAAGCAGTCATACCAATGGAAAGTCTAGCAGAAAGGATTTCCTCTTCTGCAAGAGACGGATCCAAAACCATATGTTCACCAATTTTAGCAAAAGTACACATTAAGGCCTTTTCTCTAATTGGGAGAGGTTCCTTGTTTTCGTAGTCAATAACTAATTCATCGTCTACCATAGTGGCCTTGGGAATCCTGGTATTTAACAAGGCAGCAACTGCACCTAAAACAGCAGCATCCATCAAATTTCCATCGTAATCAAGTATGTGTAAATCAATGAAAATCATCCAAACCTTC
>CAYUFT010000188.1:0-2106 GCA_964444115.1 uncultured Methanobacteriaceae archaeon | reverse complement strand
GGATTAGCATAAATTAACCCATAGATGTAATGATTTATAAGCATTTTTATCATCAGGTAACTTGTATAAAATTAATTCCAGTTGTTGATTAGTTCCAGATTCATCTGGTGTGAAAATTATGGCCTTTTCCCATTTTTGATTATTTTTAAGACTTATATTTTCAGTGCTTATGATTTTTCCCTGTATCTTGACCATTACTTTATAATTTACCGTGGAATATTCGTGATTCACCACACCAACAAATAATTTTCCAGATTGCCCCAAGGTGAGATTGGTTGGATAGTCACTGGCCTTTCCATTAGGGCCTAAAATGTAGAATTCCGTGAATTTTTCCCCTTCCTTAGGTTTAACAATTATATATGCAGTAGTAGCAATGGCAAGCACTAAAGAAAGTATCAATATTATAGAAAGAATTTTATCAAGTCGGGATTCACTATTAAATGACTTTCTCCAGGAAGTTAAGTATTTAGAAATTTCTGGATTAAATCTATTTTCGCTAGAAACTTTTCTTCTTCTAATGTAAGATATTAAAACCATTATAATGGTAAATGTGGTTAAAGAAATTACTATGGGTAACAACTTTATTCCAAATGGAGTATAATTAAGTGCTAATCCTATCAATGGAGACATGGCCAGGCTCAGTCCAAAACTAAGGGCCCACCTTACAATGTTATCCAGATTCTCTTTTTCAGGGAATAACGCTGCAATTAAAGTATATCCGGGGATGAATAAAATGAATAACAACCCTAATATAGAATTTATTGGAGTTTTGCTTAGGAGAGGACTATAGATGCTTATAATAGTTAAAAACGTGATGGCTAAAACAATTAGAAGATCCACGGGTATAAATCTCTTTTTATTATCTTGATTGGGGTGGTCTGGTTTTTTAATTGGTTTATCTTCTCTTTTATCCTCTTTTTTATCATCAAAAATATCAGAGGATGAAAATGATTTGGCCAACTCCTCTTCCAAGTAATTCTGGGGAACCGGTTTTTTAACAATTACTGGTTCAGGTTTTTTAAGGGTAACTAATGGATCTTCTTTAACTTCTTTTTTGGCCAGAGCAATATTTTCTTTGAGAATTTCTATACCCTTATCTTTTTTAATACGCTCTGATTTCTCTTTAGAATATTTTTTTATATCATTTAATACTTCTTCATCCTTATTTTTATCCAATCCTGCTTTATTTTCTTCCATTCTTTTATCTTTTTTAGAGTCCTTTTTAGGAAGGTCATCCATGACTGCGTCGCGGGGAGCTGTTTCTTTATTAGATTTCCAAAATGCAATTAAGATACATATAATGGATATTATTGCTAAAATTCCCACATACAAACTTTGATTCATGTCTGTCTGGTTAAATAAATGGCCTATGTACAGCATTCCAAATAGAATCAATATATCCAAAGATAAACTAATAACTATGCTGATAGCTGCGGTAAATATAATTCCTGAGAATTTTTCCGGTATAAATAACTCTTTTATAGCATATCCTGGCAAATAGAGAAGAATTGGTGCTATAAATATTAACTTAACAATTTCTCCTAAGGCAATTCCTAAATTTGAAGATAAAAATGAGGATACTGGTTGAATTGTAAAAATAATACCTATTATGCTTAGAATTAAAACAATAATTAATTTGAATGGAGATAATTTTCTAGATATGCTGGAAATAGGTTTTGAAGTCTTTTTAGAATCTGATTTCTTATCTTTTTCGAGTTTATCATATACATGGGATGATTTATTTTTCCCCCGACCATCTTTTTCCATATCCTTTTTACGGGACATAACCATTTTTCTAGCATCTGAAGGACTTAAAGATGTCTTTAATTCATCCGTTGTTTTAATATCTTTACTGGGACCTTTATCATTTAATACTGGGGTAATTTTTTCATTTTCTAAATCATTTAGTTTTAAATTTTTCTTATCATCATTTAGTTTACTATTAATTCTATTTTGCAAGGGTTTTTCATGGGTATCTTCAGAAGACTTTTTGAAAACCATCTCATCATTTTTTAAATTAGTTTCGGATAATGATTCTTTTTGGGATATACTTAAAACATTAAATTCACTTTTTTCTGAAATTAATTCACTTTTATCATATCTAAA
>CAYUFT010000187.1:0-2106 GCA_964444115.1 uncultured Methanobacteriaceae archaeon | reverse complement strand
ATGATTAAACCAGAAGATTTAAAAGAGCCTGCAGCCTATGAGCAAATAATGGAAGGATGTTTGAGCCGTACTTTGTTGGGTGTAGATATTACTGGAATTTGGGACAGGCTAGATCGGCATGGTAAAGTACCACCCATGATTATCGAAGCTTAAACTTCTGCAAGATTACCGGGCGAACCAGGATTTATAATTATGGATCGAGAGCTGCTATCTCTTGGAATACCTACTGATTTAACCTATTTAGTTTATAAACAGTGTTTAGATAAACTGAATGAAAAACTTTTTGAAATTCAGGGAGCATTAAAATAGTAACTTTCCATGAAGATCATTGATAATATGCCAAATCGGGTTTTATAAATTGTTCTCTTCTATATTTTCAATATATTACTTACAGGCTCACTATTCACCAAATAGTTTGGACATGAGGATAATTTAAAATTCTTTTATCAGAAGTCACTAATTTTGCTCCTAAATTTAGCGCTGTAGCAATAATAATCCTATCCGCCGGGTCTGAACTGGCAAAATCCAGCTTCACAGATTGAGATGCTATTTTATTGTCTATTGGTACAAATTTAATAAATTCCAAACTTTCCAACTTCTCTAGCCAACTATCAACATCTATAAAAAACCCAACCCTATTTTTTCTCATTAATAAATAAACCTCCCAGATGCTAATCGAGGAAACTAAAACCTCCTCTTTCTTAATTGCTTCCTCAATAATCTTACGGGCTTTTTTAGAAAGTTTTTCAGGAGCAGTACTCCACCAAATTAGTGCATTAGTATCTAGCAGTATCATTTAAGAACTTCCCAGTCTTCAAGTCCTACTGGTTCTGTTGGGTCTTTATAAAACACAAGAGTACCTCGCAAAGATTTTAATATGGCTTCCTGATCTGACTGCTGTTTTTCTTTATAGGGAATAACCTCCACCACAGGTTTACCTTCATGAGTAATCACTAGTGGAGTTTTACTCTTTTCTACATTGCGCAAAAATTCCAGCGCTTGAGCTTTAAATTGGGATTTAGAAACTGTTTGTTGTTGCATGACTATAGTCATAGTACCATAGTCATAATAATTTGTCAATATCCCGCTTAATTAAAGTTTAATATCCGACACATCAGGTAAAATATGGATGTGTTAAATATAACTAAGATAACAATAGCCTGGGAAATGTATGAGTCTGGTATTCCAAAAGCTCATATAGCCTCCAAGCTGCAATTAACCAGGGAAACAGTTCATATCTGGATTAGAGCTATACAGGCATGTGGTCTGTTAGAATTTCTGGATAAATATACTAATGCCAAGAAAGGTAGCAGAGAGAATAGGAAGATTGATGGACTCTTAAAGGCAAGGATCTACAAATTAAGGGAGAAATACAGGGACTGTTGTGGCCAGAAAATCAGGGAGTTTCTCCAAGGTGAGTATGGGATAACCCTTTCCACTACCACCATTTACAAAGTATTAGCAGAAAAATATCAACTAAGGAGTAAATGGAAGAAAAACCAATCAAGAGGCCCAATTCCTGAGGCTAGTAATCCCAGAGAGGTCATACAGATGGATACAGTGAATTTTGGGGATGTCTTTGCTTTCACAGGAGTAGATATATTCACTAAAGAGGTTAATGTTAAGCTGTACCCATCACTTACAGCCAAAGATGGGTTGGATTTCTTAAGATCCTCCTTTGACTCAAGGTTTCATCACACTAATCTGCTGCAAACAGATGGAGGTCCTGAATTTAAGGCTGAATTTAAACAACATGTCTTTGATTATGCAGATAGATTCAGAGTAGCCAGGCCATATAAGAAGAATGAGCAGGCATATATTGAGAGCTTTAACAGATCCCTCCGGAAAGAGTGTTTAGGCTGGAGTAAGTATAGGGCTGATGAATTACCAAGCCTAAGTAGAGAACTGACAGATTATTTGGTGTATTATCATACTAAGAGGCCTCATATGAGTTTAGGTATGAAGACACCAGAGAGGTTTTTAAAAGAACTAGTGTCGGATATTTAAGTGTACATACCGGGGGGCAAAACTTGATAAAAAAACATGTGCATGCTAATGTGCATGTGTATGTTAAATAAGCGAAGCTTGTCTTTGAATAAAAGAGTT
>CAYUFT010000186.1:0-2192 GCA_964444115.1 uncultured Methanobacteriaceae archaeon | reverse complement strand
ACTGAAACACTGGAAGCATGGTACCAATTATATAAAACTAACGAATCAAAGTATTTTTATGCCCTAATGGAATCCATTGAAGGATCATAGGGGAATTTTTGAATTAAATATTAATTTGATTGAAATTTTTATCTTAAAAAATAAGATTAAAAATTTTAGTTTTTATGTATAATTTAGTATGGGTTAATTGGTGCTGTTTTTCTCTTATGTATAGCATTAAGCGGATTATAGGGTAAAGGTTTTGTCTCTTCTAAAGTTTACAAGCTTATTGTGATAACATTGGCTACTTCATTTCATGTGAAAAATGATTTTACAAGGTATCCACACAATTGGAAAGTAATTTTTTTAGTTTAGATTTATTTGAAGGCCATAAAATATATAAAAAGCTAATTAGTTTTAACAACGAGGAAGGTTCAGGTATCTCAAGTTTATCACGCATTTCCGCTGTTGCTGGAAGTCCAGCTAATCTGAGTCTATTTAGTATTGGGTCAGCATAGCCTGTTGATTCTGCAAAACCTCGACCAATGGAATTTCCTTCGGGATCTTTTAAGTATACAGCACCTTCTGAATAATGTAGTCCATTTGCAAAAAATCCTGATTGACCAACGTTTACGAATGGAATCATGGTAAAATTCCGGATATCCTCTGGAACATCTTCATCAAAGCTAAATTTCCATTCTTGAGGATACCACACGTTAGTAACGGGGTATAAATCGGGGTCCTGTGATTTTTCGCTTCTTATCCATTTAGTAATCTTTAAGGTTCCTTTAACTTTTTTAGAGTTGCTTTCCTCATCCACATATTTCCCTGAAACATCAGCATCCATTGTTCCTGGAGGATTGGCCCCTGTCTGATTAAGAAACTGCGACATTTCATGTGAATGTATGGAGGCCATTGTTAATTCCCTATCTCCATTAAATTGGGCCATGAACCAGTCCCATCCTCCTGCAGCCTTTTTATTCATATTATTAGCCGCTCTTAAAACCTTTACTCGAGGGTTACCTGCTGGAAGCATTCCATTGCACCACTGATGGTCATACCAGAATTTACCGCTTTTTAAGGAAATTTCTTCATCATTAATTCTTAAAATACTTTTATCTGGATCGACTCTAAGGTTTGGTACAGAATAATATAGCGTTCCAACTCCGCCACAGCAAGGATCGCATCCATCTTTGCCCTGAAGTAAATATTCTTTGGTTTGTGTTAGTGTAATATCCACTTCAATTTCTGACCCAGAATCAGGATCTAAATCTACTCCCCAACCTTTAATTTGCAGAGGAAAAGTACTATCTTCACTTAAAGACTTTATTTTATTCTTTCCCAGGGTATAATCAAATGGATTGTTTGAAAAATCTATTAATCCGGTTGTACCTGCAATGGCTAAAGGTTTAGAGCGATGATGCTTTCCTCCAGCCTCACTCACCGCAAAGTGCAATTCAATGAACTGATTTTCAATATCAGAAAGTCCAAAATGCTTAGCTATTTCTGGAGGTAGCAGTGCATATTGCCAAAACATAAATTGAACGCCATATTCTTTTCCATTCTCTCCAATACAACTTCCAACAATAAAATGCCAACCCAATTGGTAATCCCATTGAGGAGCATCATCCTGTGGAATTTTAAAATCCGCCTTTGCAGGTATAGATTTATAACCTTTAGAACTATCCATTCCTAAAAAAAATGTCATTGCATATGCTTGATGTGGTGTGAGTGATTTTGAATGCTCAATTAAGGTTTCGTAAACATTTTTGTACTTTGGAGTGAATGAATCAGGATTTTTTAACTTTTCCCTCAAAAGATACTGCATTCTCTCTCCAAAACTTTCATTGCTGTTTTTTTCGCTTTCCAATCTTTCAATAATCTCGTCTGGAATTTCTTCAGCATTAAATTCGTGCATCCATAGAACTTTGGATATATTATCCTTAGTTTCTTCATCCAATTTAGCCAGTGCATCTCGAGTTTCCATATTATCCCTTTAATTTTATTATTATTATTCTTTTGGAGGAATAATATAAATTTTCCATAATGATCTCCTCAATCTAAAAATCTCAGACTTCAATGATGGCATAATAGCGAAGTATGCTAAAAATCCATTTTAGATAAAAATTAATTGAAATTAGAATTTCTTCTTTGAGCCCATATCATATTTCCTTTCTCTTTGTTTGAAAGCTTCTTTGCCACCTTCTAAAATT
>CAYUFT010000185.1:0-2299 GCA_964444115.1 uncultured Methanobacteriaceae archaeon | reverse complement strand
ACGGCATCGGTGTGGAAGTAAATTCCTTTTTCTCGGGCGATTTTTCCAATTTCAGCAATGGGTTGAATAGTTCCAATCTCATTGTTGGCGTGCATTATAGTGATAAGGATAGTATCTTCTTTTATGGCTGCTTCCACATCAGAAACTCTAACTATTCCTTCCTCATAAACCGGAAGATAAGTAACTTCAAAGCCCTGTTTTTCCAGGTATTTACAAGTTTCTCTGACAGCAGGATGCTCAATAACACTGGTAATTATGTGTTTTCCTTTGCTTTTCCACTTATAAGCAGTTCCTTTAATAGCAATGTTGTCGGACTCAGTACCTCCACTGGTGAATATTATTTCCTGAGGACTGGCCCCTATTAGTGCAGCAACATTTTCTCTGGCAATTTCTAATGCTTTACGGGCATCTCTACCTAAAGAATAGAAAGTAGATGCATTACCAAATTCTTCTTTTAAGAATGGTTCCATTTCTCTTAGAACTTCTGGATCTAAGTGTGAAGTGGCTGAGTTATCCATATAAATCATTATATCCTTACCTCCTAATTCACTATGGTTAAATCAATTAGTTTAAATATGTTTTATGACATTAATATGTTGTTTATTAAGTTTTATCTGTTATTTAACTTAATCCTGTTTATATTGGAATATTTAAGTTATTTTATTTAGATTCCTATTAACTGATTATGGACTATTTATATGTAAAAATACTCTATAAATGTGTCTTAAACTAAATTCATAGGATTTGTAAGCATATTAATTAATTTACTTATATAAAAATGCATTTAAAATTTAATTTGATTAAATAAATTCAGTATTTAGTAATAAGAGTACTGATATGGTCGGTGGTTATCAATCCTTTTATTTTCTGTTCATTATCAATCACCGGTAGGGATGAAATATTGTGGTTTTTCATTTTTTCAGCTGCTTGTTCTATGGTCTCATCAAGATGAGAAACCACCACTTTTCGGGTCATTATCTGATCTAAACTTTCTATTTTTAAAGCAACCGCCTTGGATATGTCCCATGCAGTTACAATACCAATTAAAGTATTTTCACTACTAACCACAGGTATATGTGTCACCCGGCAGTCCATCATTAATTTAGCTGCTTCTTCTAAGGTAGCATTTTCTTCAATAGATGGAACTGCATAGGCCATTACATCCTGCACTAGATTATCTGAAAGGAAATTTCCAATGATATAATTTAATTGGCCTGATTCTAAGAGAAATGCATCATGTCCATAGGGTGATTTAATTTCAGCATAGCTTACATCAACTTCATTTGCACTAAGTGCCTCTAGAATTTCTTTAGATTGTGAAGGTGGGTATAACCAGTCAGAATCAACAGAAATGACCAGCATTTTTGATTTTATATTCTTCAGCCCTTGGATTAATGATCCATTACTGGTTAAGTCAAAATAATCAACTGCTTTGGTAATGTATAGATAGGAATTAGCATCGAAACGTTTTACAAATGATTCTCCTTGATAGTGAAGATAACTTTCTACTTCAAAGTCCAGGTCAAAATCGAAACTGTATTTTTCCTTATCCTGTAATCTACGGCCGAATTTTTCATACATGGATTCATATGAGAGATAAGTAATATGAGCTATCATTCTGGCCAGGCTTAATCCATCTTTTGGGTTTTCTCCCTGTGAGTAAGATCCATTTTTCCAGTTTGGATCAGATATTATGGCTCTTCTACCAACTTCATTAAAGGCAATTTGTTGTGGTGAGGAATGAGCTGCAGTAGCAATGGGAATAGCTTTTCTAACCATTTCTGGATAAGAATTACACCATTCAAGTACTTGCATACCGCCCATGGATCCGCCAATAACTGCTAGTAGCTTTTTTATATCAAAATGTTCCACTAACTTCTTTTGAGCTTTTACCATGTCTTTAATGGTTATGATGGGGAAATCTAAACCATAAGTTTTTCCAGTTTTTGGATTAATAGATGCTGGGCCGGTAGAACCCTTACACCCCCCTAAGACATTGGAACTAATTATAAAGTATTTTCTGGTATCCAAACATCGATTGGGACCAATAATCATATCCCACCATCCAGGTTTAGCATCTCCTTCGTGCCATCCCGCCACGTGAGCGTCTCCAGAAAGGGCATGACATATTAAAATAGCATTATTTTTTTCCTTATTTAATTTTCCATAAGTTTCATAGGCTATAGTTATGTCTTGAAGTTTTTTGCCACTTTCTAGATGGAGTTCACCTGGTAGATGAAAGTGTTGAGTTTCTACCAATCCTACAGATTCTTTTTTCATAATTCATCACAATATAATT
>CAYUFT010000184.1:0-2362 GCA_964444115.1 uncultured Methanobacteriaceae archaeon | reverse complement strand
TACATATTTTAGAAGAGACACCACGTTTTGTTCCGTGGGCCATTAAATATCTTGGTGCGCCTGAAACATTTGGGCAGTTCGTTCTGGGAAATATTATTTTCATGGCCTACGTTATCATAGCAACATCACTGGCCATATTTTATCCCAGCGAATTGACACTGGTTATAGGATTATCTGCTGCAGCATGGATATTCTCAAATTTCTTAATCCATGCATATTATACTCTACGCACAGGCGAATATTCTCCAGGGGTTGTGACTGCAAGTGCCATATATGTCCCGGTTTCATTGTATATTTACTACAACTTTTTAGGGTCTGGAATGTTAAGTACCCTGGACTTTGTATTGTCCATAATCATAGGTTTTGCAATAATGTATGTTCCAACCATAATACAAGAAAAGAGAAAGGGAAAAATATAGTTTTAGGTGATTGATATCAAGTTTATTTGGATTTTTTCTCCTTAATGACTGTTAATTGGGTTTTCGAGGATTTAAAATCTAATTATTTGTACTAATCTTTTTTACAAAGTTGTGGGTTATTTCAAAATACTTCAATAAACTTACTCCTTATGGTGAAATACTGAAGTTTACCGGCCATATCTCAATTCCTTTTGAAATAACCTTATGCACTTCACTTTCCACAAAATCACTATTAGCACTTCTAAATTCAACTTTAAATCCAGGATTATCATAAATAAAACAAGCTAAGAGAATTGCCCTCTGATTTTTGACCAGACTACCAGCCAGATCGTTAACATGTTTAATAAAACGTTCGGTAGAACTAAATTTCCCCACCTTTTTGGTCTAATATGTTCTGGATAGGGCAAATGTATACTCACTAAATGGTTTTTTACTTCAATATAAGTATCTTCCACCAGAAAATCCAGTTTAGAAACTCCCAGTACCTGTTCACGGAGCACTGATTCATACCCACTAACCATATCCATGAATAATCCGCCTACCAGAGCATTTTCCACATAGCGATTGATAGCATTCTGGTTAATCCCAATCCCTGATTTTTCTTTTGATTCGGGTAAATCTAGTGAAACCGCTTCAACGGTATATGGAGTTTTACGCTTAGGATCAGTATTTTTAGACAATAATCAAGGTATACCAGCCAGGTCTATATTACCAATCCTTCCTGTTGTTGGACAATGACACCTCACCACTTCATCATCAATAATAACATCCATGGTAACTGACTTTTTCTCTTCTATATTATTCCCTCGATTAGGGGTCTTCATACTTAAGAACCATATTTTCCATGATTTACCTCTAAATCATTATACTATTTTATTTTATCATTTTATAACATCTTTACGGCTGGTCTTGAAGTAATAGATAAAATTTCTTTAGGATAACCAACTGCACAGCCATTAAAATGAGCTTTATCTTATCTCAACTAGTTTTAAATATTCTTTTTAAGACGGGAATAAAAGGAAAATATAAAATACCTATAAAAGCATAATTTAATAGGGGAAGAGAATGATGAATTGGTTATATAAAAATTGGGCCAAATTAAGTATTTTAATTGCATTAATAGTCACTATAATTATTTTAATTTATGTAAAACTCGAAAATTTTGTTTTATTTCTGATCTGGTTGCAAATACCAATCTATTTATTACATCAATATGAAGAGCATGCCCAGAATGGCTTTAAAAATTATATTAATAAAAAGGTTTTCAAAGTTCAAGAAGGAGAGTATCCCTTAAATGATGAAAACATTTTCTGGATTAACATTCCTATTATCTGGATAATAATGCCCATCTTTGCATATTTATCATCTTTTAACATCATGTTTGGCCTTTGGATCCCATATTTCGCAGTATTAAATAGTTTAAGTCATGTAATCTTTTCTTTACGAAATAGGGAATATAATCCCGGACTAATTGTTAGTTTAATATTAGGAATTCCGGTGGGGATCTATACTATATTAATATTCTACACCTACATTTCAGTTTCCCTGATAATTTCAGTTATATCCATATTCGTGGCATTATTATTGCATATAATAATATTTAGTTACATTAGAATGAACTATGAAAAACAAGTAAAAGAGATTAATAATAAAGATTAATTAATTCTTTTTTAAAAAAAGTAATCAGTGGGCACCAAAGCCAGTAACAGGATGGTAAAACATGTTTATTTACATTCGAGTTCATATGTTGCGATATAAAAATAATTGAGGCGGTAGTATGTAAAGAATTACTAAAAAACGCTGGTTTGGCCCTAATATTGGTTGGGGACCAGCTCCAAAATCTAAGGAAGGATGGGTTATTACCACAGTATGGTTGGTATCAATAGTATCGACTTTATTTTATCTGCATAGCATTAATTTATTGAATATTATCAATATCGCAA
>CAYUFT010000183.1:0-2368 GCA_964444115.1 uncultured Methanobacteriaceae archaeon | reverse complement strand
ATTTAATGATTACATAGTGGAGAATGTGCATTACACCTCCCGCCAGGTTGAATTTTTAATGCTACTGAAGAAAGTCTTCTCTGAGAGAAAACACATCGAAATGAAGGATCTCGGCGGGCCACCATTTGAGGATGAGAATCCACTGGATTTGTTTAGTTATGAGGAGCTAGTGGGGATTGTGGATAAGTGTAATAGGATTAGGATGTGTTGAATATTTGGTGATTTGATGACTGTGCCTTGTGAAAAACTTCTTAAAGAAATTGAATATGTTGATTATTGTCCTAAGGATAATAGAATTTTATTTGGAACTATTTATTTCTCAGATTTAGAAAAAGAATTTAAAGTATTTGTTGATCCAAAAGATGAATTAACACATTTGAAGTGTTTAGGGCATAGTCAAGGCCCTTATTGGAGTAAAACTATTGTTGATACGGAATTAGATCATTTTTTTAAAATTATCAATTTAATTGCTAATAATTACTCTTTTAACCTTCCTCATGATAAAGAAAAAGATTTAATGAAGTATTTCAATGCTTTAACTAAAGATATACTAAATTTTGGGGCTTTAATTCATAAACAGTTTATTATATGGGAACATATTAAAAATGTTGGAATAGATACTCATTTTTCTAATATTTATACGACTGAATTAGAATATTTAATGGGTTTGGTAAGGTCTTTTTTTGATTTAATTTATAAAATAATAGTTTCTTTATATTATATATTTAATCCCAAAATTCCCAAGAAATTTCCGGAAACGTTGAATAAGTTTTATAAACGGATTGATGATAAAAAATATGATATTTCTGAGCCAATTAAAGATTTTTTTAACGAAATATTGCCTTTATTTAGACTTTGTAAAAATATAAGGGACAGTATTTATCATTGGGGAATGACTCCTGATGTAATTTTTATTACTGAAAAAGGTCCGGGAATAGGTATGCAAGAGATTAAAGGATTTATAAAAGATCCATTTTCAGATTTCAAAGAATTTTTTGAAGATGATCCCAATTTTGCTGATAATCTATTAAAAAATGACATATGTTCTCTTTTTTATTTAATTAATAGAATCATAAAATTCTCATTAGAAAGCACAGAAAAATTAGCGGATGCTATTGAAAACACTTTTGATAAACCTCAATCAATATCTAACGAATATAAAATATTTTTTAGAGCACATCAAGTTCAATATATAAATAAAATAGATGAATATTTAGATCAATGCTGGATTGAGCCTTAACGAGTGAAAAGATGATCAGTGATTTACCTGAAGATTGGCAAATTCTTAATTTTACAGATTGTATTGAAAAAACTACTTCCTCAAATAAACTCAAAGTTCCAAAAAAGGATTATTTGAAACAGGGCGCATATCCCATCATTGATCAGAGTGTTGATTTTATTGCAGGATATACAAATAACACAGAAAAAGTTTTCCAAGGCGATTTACCCATTATTATATTTGGAGATCACACCCGTATTTTTAAATACATAGATTTTCCTTTTTCATTAGGTGCTGATGGAACAAAGATTATTATCCCAAAAAAAGAGCTTTTTAATGTTAAATATCTTTATTATTTCTTAAAAGGCCTTAAAATTGAAGATCATGGCTATGATAGGCATTATAAATATCTAAAAAATAAAAAAATAGTTATTCCTCCCATAGAAACCCAAAAGAAAATAGTAGAAATCCTTGAAAAGGCCGAAAAACTGAAAGAATGGCGGGCCGAAGCTGATGAATTGGCTGATGAGTATTTGAAAAGTGTATTTGATGAAATGTTTGGCGATCCATTTAGAAATCCTAAAGGATGGAAAATAGAAAAATTAGGTGATTTATCTACAAAAATTACTGATGGAGTACATGCTAAACCAAATTATACCGAAGAAGGAGTTCCCTTTATTTCAGTAGTTAATTGTAATAGTCAATATCTTAAATTTGAAAATTGTAAGTTCATTAGCAAAGAAGACCATATAAAATACTTTAAACGATGTAATCCTGAAATTAACGACATCATTTATACTAAAGTCGGTGCAACGTACGGAATTGCATCCATTGTAGATAAAAAACGAGAATTTAGTTTATATGTTAGTGTTGCTTTGATAAAACCAAAACATGATAAAATTAACTCTGTTTTCTTAAAGCATCTTATGAACTCTAAAGGAATAAAACACCAGGCAAACATGGCTATAAGGGGAATAGGTGTACCAGATTTGCATTTAGTTGAAATAAAAAAATTTAAAATAATTTTACCACCTATGGATCTTCAAGAAGAATTTGCAGATATTGTTAAAAAACATGAAAAACTCAAATACAGTCAGGCCCAATCAAAACAAGAAATAGACAACCTATTCAATACACTAATGCAAAAGG
>CAYUFT010000182.1:0-2372 GCA_964444115.1 uncultured Methanobacteriaceae archaeon | reverse complement strand
ATAATATCACTGGACATGATTTCACTAATTTCTAGATCTTCTTTACCTTGAGCAATAGCTTTAGTAATATCACTTAAGGTTAGTATTCCGACAATTTTACCATCCCTAATAACAGGAGCTCCCTCAATCCCTTTTTCCGATAAAACTTTTGCGGATTTTTTTACACCATATTCTGCATTCAAAGTTATAAGTTCCTTTGTGGCCACATCAAGAACTGTCTTTTTAGGAATACTTCTAATGGCCGTGGTGTCTAAAAGCAGAATATTATCCATATCGTCCCTACCAACAATTACACCATTTATAACCAATTTATTTACCGGAGTTGGGCCTACACGAATTCTATCACCCAAATCCAGTTGTTTTATGCTGCCAACAGCTTTAATAGCAGCTTCACACTCACCCGGATGAGGAATACTTGTAAATTCAATTTTAGCAACAGAAATATCATTCAATTCTTTTCCATCCCTATAAATCGGAACTAATGTTTCTTTACCTGTTGCAGAAATATTTAGAGTATGGTATGCTTTAATTGTGGGTTTATAACCGCCTCGGGGTCCCGGAACACCTTTTACAAGGCCTAAGCTCCTTAGGGATTGCATCTGGTTACGTATTGTTCCAGGGTTACGATTCATTATTTCAGCAATTTCCTCGCCCTTTATGGACTTACCATTAGAATTACGATACAGATTAATCAAACTTTGTAAAATCTCCTTCTGAACAGATGTAAGCATGGCCCGTCACCTTTAAATTTATGAATGATATTATAGTAAATACTAATTTTTTCAATATAATCTATTACGAATAATAATTATAATTATTTCTCATTATTTATATAATATTATCGTATATATTGTTTTTGTAATTAATAACGTATACTTACGTATTAAATTAAATTTCTAATAATTATATTAATTAATGCAAATTAAACCCACTAATAACTGAATATTAAATAATAATAATTGGCCTTGGGGTCTATTTAAAAATTTATTAAGTAAATTGATTAAGATTAATTGAAATCTAAATTTTAATCAATTTTATTTATTGGTAAAACAATTTGATTAATAAAAAATTTCTAGAGCAAAACATATTACTGCTAAAACTGCTAATCCAATGGCCATATAAAAATATTTTTTACTAGCACCAATACTCGTTAGATAAATTCCTAAGAACACAGTAATACTAAGCAAAAGCCATCCCAATGCATTATAGTAAGTTTTTGTATAAACATAATATGCTGCAACAAATACCAGTATAATTGCGATAAAATAATTGTTTTTATTAGATTCCATTTCATGCCTCAATAAAATTGTATAATTATATTAGTTATTATATTGTTTATTTTAATCAAGAGATTATATTATTTTATATAATTGATTGTATATATTTAATTTTTTAAAAATGACGATTATATAAAAAGATCTTTTTAAATCAATGAAATATAATTAGAATATTATTTAATTAATGCTTTTAAATGATTTTTTGAGAAATTAGAAAGATAATTATCATATATTACAGAATAAAGCCTTTCTAATGCTTCTTCAATTGAATTAGAAATTTCATATCCTCTTATATTATTGGAACTTAATTTAGATTTAGCATCTGGCCCAATTTTTTCTGCCAGGACAAACCGACAATCTATCACTTTATTTATTATTTTATTTAGAGCTTGGTCGTGATTTTCCAAATATTCTTCGGGAGGAACATTTTTTCTTGATTCAATTAATTTATGGCTTCCATTTTTATTGATTTCATATATTAGAAAATGGGGAGCTCTTCCAAAGTGTTCATCAATGAATAAACCGTCTTCGCTTGCTATTGCTACTTTAAATGAAATATTATCACCTTTATTTTTGTTTTAGAAATTGAAAAATTTAATGATTAATGGATAAGGCAAATATATAACAATTGTTATATAAATAATGAAATTTAAAGTTTGCGCACAAATATTATAAAATTTATGAATAATATAAAAAATTATAAAAAACAAACAATTGAAAATTATTAGGGTTTAAAATAAATACAATGTTCTGGTTTTCCTGGGCCTCTGGGATGTCTACAGTATAAATTAATTATTTTTTGCTCATTAACAACAATTTCACACTTAAATCTACATTTATAACAGTTTTCGCTGGAGGAAATAATATTGAATTCCTGACCATCAAAAATTTTAGTGCCTTCCATTTAATCACCATAAAATAAATATTCTGTTATTCTGATAGATTTGACAGATAAAAGTTTTTATTTAAACTTTAAATAGGTTTAACAATTGAATAGTTATATATTAACTTTATGAATACCCATGATGTATTATAGATAAAAAAAGGTTATAAAATGGTAGGAATCATGCAAAACCTCGTTTATGGATTGGCCGT
>CAYUFT010000181.1:0-2374 GCA_964444115.1 uncultured Methanobacteriaceae archaeon | reverse complement strand
TTTTTGTGAATATTTGTTAATTCTGTCTTAACTTCAATATATCCATAGACTGATTCTAAAGGAAAAATATCACAACTACCGAGCCTTACTATAGGACCGCATCTAAGTGCATCATAAATTATTATGTCTAATTGACCAGAAATATTTATTTTATCATTTTCAGGTTTATATGAATAACTGTCATTTTTTTCATTATATTCAATACAATCATTGTTATGATATACAATAAATCCAGTGCTCAAGCCATACTCATTTGGCAAAAAACTTCTTAACAATTCGATGACTTGATATTCAACTGAGCGACCTTTTTCACCTGGATGGGTTATTGTTGCTCTTATTCCAGCTAATTTTGCCTTTAATATTTCTTCTTCTGCTAATATAAATTCATCAAATTTTGGTTCAAATTTAATATTATCACCTAAATATTTTTTTCGCCAGACTTTCGCACAACGTTCCAGCATAACCGACGCCGCGCCCAGCTTCCTCCCTTGGGCGCGGTGTGCCGCAGGCCGAGCACGGCCACAGCTTCATTTCTTGTGGCCGCGCGCAGCGGTTATGCTTTGTTATATGAAGTGACGTGCCACCACTTAAAAGGTGCCGGAGCCATGGAGGGCGGAGGCATATCACATTTAATTTTATTATTAATCTTAATAAATTAACATCCTCTTGGATTATACCATATATTTGGATAAAGTTTATCATCTAAAAATTTAAACCAACCTTTATATTCTTTTTTAACCTTTCCCATACCACAATCTGCGGGTATTTTTTCGTAAACAATGGCTTCTGCCCAAAGACTAGAATAATTGCCCGTTAGTTTAATGGAGTAACTCGATACATTACTATTTTTCATTAGAACAATTATTTTACTATCAACGGTTGGTTTCTCTCTTAAATTAACACCATTTTGGACTATAATATAGTAATTGAATTGATTTTTTTTTATATAATCGCTCCAATTCATTAGATAATATGAGTTTTTCTTCAGTTCATCAATTGATAGCCAATAAGACTTTTTAGTACTATTGTATAAAACTTGGACAAAGTTTGATTTTTCTTTATAATACTGTAAATAATACTCACCGTAAGCGAGTTCAATTAAGTCATCCTTTTGCTCGTTTGTCTTATTCGATTCATTTAAATAATATACAATGTTAATATTTTTCTTATAAATATAGCCAACCTTATTTCCTCTTGGTTGATCATATAGATTAATTTTATTTACTGTAAATACATCACCGGGAAATCCTCCTGGAGGACCAGGAGGAACATTATTTGTTTTAATACAACCAATACCCCAACGAGGATCAAATTCCATTTTACTAAATTTATCTTTGATGATAATCGAAATTGGTATCGGTCTATCTGCAAAATTGTTATCTGAAAAATAGTAGGAATCAAGATTAGTCAATTTTTCTAGTTCTTTAGGAAAATGCTTGATGTTGTTCTCGAAAATTGAAATAGTTTTTAAACTATTAAGATTACCAATACTTTTCGGTAAAGATGTTAATTTTTTGCTTCCCCTTATTACTAAAATTTCTAAGTTTGGTAAATCACCAATTTCCTCTGGGATATTTGTTAATTCTGATTCTTGGATATGTATTTCTCTAAGTTTTTTTAATTTTCCAATGGAATAAGGGATTTTTTTTACTCCTCCTTCTACCCATAATTCTTCTAAATTTTTTAACTTACCCATGCTAGAAGGTATTTCGCAATCTGTACATGACACATATAATTTTTTTACTTTTGGGAGCTCCTCAACTAAATCAATAGTATCTACAAATTTATCACTAAAAATAGATAAATCTTCTAAATTTTTCATACACGGAATTTCGGCTTTTACACTTTCATCATCATCATTTCCCAGGACTAATGTGTTTACTATAGAAGGAATTCCCGAATCCTTTGATTCTTTAGCCGTAGAAGGTATCTTTTTAAGTGGGAATAAATTCCCTAAAACTGTCCAGGCTGAGTTATTTTTATATTTAACTTTAATTAACTTTTCTGATTTTTCAAATGTATCAATTCTTACATAGTCATTAGAAAGAATATCAATTCTTGATAATTGTGGAATTTTACAAATTACAATAGATTTAACATTATTTTCTTTAAGTAAAATTGCTTTATCATTTTGAACCCAACCATACTTAAAGTTTGCAGTAGGACAATTTTCATTTTTTTTCCAATTACCTTCTATTACAAAAACAAGCAATGAAATAAGTATAATTGAAATTTTATTCATACATTACCTCTATTTTAATCAAATAGCGCCGGCCAGGACGGCCGGCGCCAAAAATAAGCTGGCACGTCATTTCATATAACGTCTAAACATGGGCGACGTTGGCCGAAGCGTACTCGCGTAGGCCAATGTGCC
>CAYUFT010000180.1:0-2389 GCA_964444115.1 uncultured Methanobacteriaceae archaeon | reverse complement strand
CTATAACGCCTTTTTTCATATCCTGATATACTATACGCATTATTCTACCTCTTTTTTAATGAAATTAATTTATTGATTTTTAATTCTAATTTTTATTATATTATAAATTAAACTTCAAAATTTTCCAAAATTTAATTAATTTCAATTTTATTTATTCATTCCAATTTAAATATTAATCATAGAAAGTTATATTTAATTTCTAATTGTATAAATGAATATTTAATCTAAATACTGAAATTTGATTATTTTATTATACTATTGATTTTTTAAATAAATGAATATAAATTAATAGATAAAAAAAGAATAAATGAAATAATAATAAAATTAATTGAATTAGAGTTTCAATAAAAGCTTAGTTAAGTAGTTATTTACAAAGGAGAGCAAAAAATGAGTGATTATTCAGCAGGCTCCGCTGTTTTCATTAGTATAATTATAGGTTTTATCATCTCAATATTCTTTGATGTTATATTCGCCATTGCAGTTACTGGTTTCATAGCTACTTACTTAACCCGTACTGAAGAAAGGCATACGCTTGTAGGTGCTATCGCTGCTCTTATTTTAGGAGTTCTGGTTTTCTTTTTAAATGGCATATTCCTAGGCCCGGAGATGCCATACAAAATATCATCATTGGTAAGTATTGATTTAGGCAGTTTTATCACTGGTTTTATAATATTATGTTTATTGAGCTTTGGTTTAGGAGCTCTAACTGGATTTATTGCTAGTAAAGCAGCTAAAAACAAAGCTCCCGGATAATCCATTGTGATGAACATTTTTATGAATATCAACATGAATTTAAAAATATATTTTTGAGGTTAAAATGAAAATTGCCATAATAGGTGGTACTCGAGGATTGGGAAAATGGATAGCTTCTTTTTTAAAAGAAAAAGGATGCCGAGTTACCATTACATCTAGAGATGAGCTTAGTGGAAACGCTGTTGCTAAGAAATTAGGTGTTGAATACAGCAGTGATAATCAAAAAATTGCTGGTGAAAGTGATGTGATTATAATATCTGTGCCCATTGAAAGTACAGAATCTGTAATTAAGCAGGTGGCACCCCATATGAGCAAAGGTTCACTTTTAATGGATGTAACTTCTGTAAAAGAAAAACCAGCAATTTTGATGCAGGAATATCTTGCCGAAGGTGCTTACTTTTTACCATCCCACCCCATGTTTGGCCCACGGGTAAGATCACTAGAAGGACAAGTGATTGTTCTTACACCTTTGCAGGAATCTGAATGGTTCAATTCCGTCTTCAAATTTCTAGAAGATCATAAAGCCCGGGTTTTAGTAACCACGCCTGAAAAACATGACGAAATGATGAGTGTAGTTCAAGTACTTACCCATTTTGCATATATTAGCATATCCTCTGCTATAAAAAAACTCAATTTAGATATTAAAGAATCAAGAAAATTTGCCAGCCCCATATACAACCTCATGCTGGACATCATATCCCGAATCGTGGCTCAAAATCCATATCTGGTTTATTCCATACAGACTCAGACAGATTTCGCTTATCAAGCTCGAGAAATATTTATGGAAACTATTAATGAGCTTAATGATATGTTAATTAACAATAATCAGACTGAATTTGTTAATGCCATGAGCTCTGCAGCTAAAAATATGGACGATATAGAGGCAGCATTAGGAAGATCGGATAAAGTTATTTCTGCACTTAATCAAGAAATAAGTGCTCTCAAAGAATCAATTAATAGTGAAGTATTTCTTCGCCATATTTATTCTGGAAAAACGCACTATGGAATTCTAAAAGAGATATCGCCAGATTT
The DNA here is from genome assembly GCA_964444115.1 of uncultured Methanobacteriaceae archaeon. Classification (GTDB taxonomy): domain Archaea; phylum Methanobacteriota; class Methanobacteria; order Methanobacteriales; family Methanobacteriaceae; genus UBA349. Next base: position 604 of record CAYUFT010000180.1, on the reverse strand, counting down.
TGTGACTTTGATTTCTGGTAAAAAGATTTTAAAGTTGAAAGTTGCTAATATTGAAGTTCTATCCCCTTCCCAAGTCCAGGATTGGAAAATAAACAATATTAAACCATATGAATACCATATTTCTGTCATTTTTCCATCTCATTGCGATCCTCAAATCATTGCTTCCGCCATTTCCAATTTGGAAGGAGTGGTCAGCACATCGGTAATGGATATTTATCAGGGTGAACAAATTGATGACAATCAGATAAGCATCACCTTCAATTATAAAGTCCTGGAGGCTCGTTTTTCTAAAGAAGTTGAAAATCTTCTAAAAGGATTTGGGGCCATTATAAGGTAATTTATTTTATTATTATTATTATTATATATCTTCAAGATAATTTTAGAATTTATTTAATTTTTAAAATCAATTACTTTTTTAATAAACACTGCTTCATCTAAATTAGTAAGCGCAAAAATAAGCAAATTTTTTACAGGCGAGTCTTCCTTTCTGCACCAATTAATAATTTCAGTCCCACTTATTTTGGGAAGCATAATATCAAGAAGCAAAACATCGTACGTATTTGTCTTGAGCAATTCCAAAACCTTTTCACCATTATCAGCAGTT
>CAYUFT010000179.1:0-2433 GCA_964444115.1 uncultured Methanobacteriaceae archaeon | reverse complement strand
TGGTGGGAGGAATATCTGCCCTGGTCGCTGCATTTTTGCCTATGGGAGACATATTTGAACTGGTTAATATTGCAGCTTTATCTGCATTTATTTTTCTGGCTATTTCCGTTATTTATCTGAGAAAAAGTCACCCCCACATCCCTCGAAAATTCAAGTGCCCTCTGGTTCCCATAATTCCGGTGGCTTCTATTATTGCCTGTGTGGCTTTAATTACCCAACTTACTTTTTTAACCATTAAAATATTCGCCGTCTGGTTAATATTGGGTCTGGTAGTCTACTTCGCTTACCGGAAATATAAAAACTCCCGAGAGGATGATAAAGAAATAAAAATGGGAGAAATGGATGATGCTATTGTTTTAGGTGCTTTAATACCTGAGAAAGAATCAGGAAAATGAATAATTGGTGAAAATGTGAAAAGAATTTTTGCCAAAAAGCCAATTAATGATTTATCAGTAGATAATGATGATAAAGCTTTAAAAAGAAGTATTGGTCCTATTAATCTAATAATAATGGGTCTGGGCTGTATTATCGGGGCAGGAATATTTATTGTTACTGGTGTGGCCTCAGCCCACTACTCTGGTCCGGCCCTGGTTTTATCATTTGTTTTATCAGCCATTGCCTGTATTTTCACAGCTCTTTGTTATGCTGAGTTCGCCTCCATGATTCCCATATCCGGAAGCGTTTATACTTATACCTACGTGGCCCTGGGAGAAATCTGGGCCTGGATGATTGGATGGGTCTTAATGTATGAATACCTGATTTCTGCCTCAGCAGTGGCAGTGGGCTGGTCCTCATACATAGTGGGATTATTTAGCTCAGCCGGAATTATTTTACCCCAAATAATCACTGCACCTCCAGGAACCGGAATTATTAATTTACCCGCACTTTTTATAATTGTTTTATTAACCGGGATACTAATTCTAGGAGTAAAGGAAAGTACACGTTTTAATGCCATTATTGTCCTGGTTAATATTGCTATTATTTTGCTATTTGTAATAGTGGGAATAAATCATATAAACCCGGCCAATTACCAGCCCTTCATGCCTTATGGGTTTTCGGGTGTACTTCAGGGAGCGGCAATGGTATTCTTTGCCTATATTGGTTTTGATGCTGTTTCTACTGCTGCGGAAGAGACTAAAAATCCCCAAAAAACCATGCCTATTGGAATTATTGGTTCTTTAATCATAAGTTCTATTTTGTATATTGTGGTAGCTGCGGTTTTAAACGGGATGGTGCCCTATAATTTATTAGATACTTCATCTCCAGTTACTTTTGCCCTGAAAAGTGTAGGTGTCAACTGGGCAGCGTCAATAGTGTCTTTCGGAGCTCTTTTTGGACTTACCTCGGTACTTTTAACCAGTCTCTTTGGACAGACCAGGATTTTTTATTCCATGTCTCGTGATGGTCTTTTACCAGAAATATTCTCACATTTGCATGAAAGTTTCAGATCGCCGGTGCTTTGTATTCTTATTGTTGGTATGGTAGCAGCCTTAATTGCTGCTTTTTTCCCTTTAAATGTTATCATTGAACTGGTGAATATTGGTACACTTTCTGCCTTTATTTTTTTGGCCTTATCTATTATTATCCTGAGAAAACAGCACCCAGAAATACCCCGGAAATTCAAATGTCCTCTGGTTCCATTAATACCAATTTTGTCCATTGTTTTCTGTTCATTTTTAATATTTCAGTTATCTCATACCACTCTGGAACGATTTGGCATTAGTTTATTGATTGGATTGTCAGTTTATTTTGCATATGGTATGAAAAACAGTAATCTTAGAAAATATGATGGAGATAGTATATTGAATGTAAAATTTCTTATTAATAATATTCAAAAATTAAATTACAGTTATTTTAAAACCCTTTTTAATCATGTATTCTATTTTAGGGGGTTTAAAAAATTATAGGCCATCCTAAAGGATTGTATGTATTATTTTTAACTGAAATGTGGGAGCGTTTTAGTTACTATGGTATGAGAGCTATTCTTTCATTGTATATGCTCCAGGCCCTTTTTTATAACTTCGCCTTTACCTCCACCATATATGGCTATTACACGGGATTGGTCTATTTAACTCCATTGATTGGTGGATATGTAGCGGATAGGTACTGGGGTAACCGGAAATCCATTATTACTGGGGGTATTCTCATGGCCCTGGGCCAGTTCTCTCTGGCCTTCAGTAGTTTTCTATACACGCCATTAAATAGTATTTCGCATGGATTTTTAAGCTTCAATCATCAGGAAATATTCTTCTTATTAGGTTTGTTTCTTCTCATTATAGGTAACGGATTCTTTAAACCTAATATTTCTACTATGGTGGGTTCTTTATATGCTAAAAACGATGAAAGAAGAGATTCTGCATTTACCATATTTTATATGGGGATTAATATGGGTGCTCTTATAGCACCTCTGGTGGTGGGATTACTGGGAGATAC
>CAYUFT010000178.1:0-2433 GCA_964444115.1 uncultured Methanobacteriaceae archaeon | reverse complement strand
CATGCCCACCTCATTAATGCTTTAATGAGGGCCGTGGGGATACAATCCCGATACGCCCATGTAAGTGGTAAATTTACCAGTGGAAGTACCTATGGACACGTTTACTCCGAAGTCTACGTCAATGGAAAATGGTTAAAAGCAGATGCTACCAGTTCCAGAAACAGCCTAGGTGTAGTTAGAAGTTGGAGTCTGGTTAAATTTAAAGGCAGATATGCATCACTGCCATTTTAGATTTTAGGGAATACCCTAACATTTTCTTTTAATTTTTTAATATAATTCATTTAAGAGCATTATTATTTTATTGAATATTACATATTAGAATCTTATTTTACTTGTTTTTTTCTTTTAGTTCATATTTTCTCAAAAATGGCATTTCTAATTTATAAAATCATTAAATACAAATTTTAATTAATTATCTATAAAAAAATCCCACAAACTATATAAAGTATGTTAATTGAATATAAATTAACAATAAGAATATATTTTAAATTTATAAATCATTATTTTTGTACTTTTGATTTTTTATTTAAAGTGGTTTCTTAATTTTTATAAAAATTAAGGATTTATTATCTGTGCAATAAGAAATCTAATATTTTTATGGAAATTCCCGGGGCAAATATATAATATTAGCAATTAGAGAAAAAATTAGGCTATTTTTATCAAATATACGATTTAGAAGGTCAGTTGAATTACTAATGCATCTAAGAAACCATTTAAAATAATAATAAATAATAAAAGACAAATAAATAATAATTAATTGAGATTTGAACAAATAGATATAATTGAAAATTTACCAAATTAAACATTGATCATCAATAAAGTTCATAATAACACTATAAAATAAGTCCCAACAGTAAAATGGGCCAATTTAATAAAGAATTAAATAAATTCACTCTTTAAAAAAAATTGAATTATTATTGCTGAATTCAGCACCAGATTTGTTGAATAATTTAAAAATAGGAATCAATTAGGAGATTAATATATGAGCATTGAAGTAATAGCAATGGGAGGATACGAAGAAGTGGGTAAAAACATGACCGCCGTTAAGGTAGGCGAAGATGTTATAATATTCGACATGGGAATCCACCTCGATCGACTCCATATTCACGAAGATACCAATATAGAAAAAATGCATAGTTTAGACCTTATAGAGCGAGGAGTCATACCAGATGACACCCTTATGAAAGACGTTAATGGAAAGGTCAAGGCCATTGTTTTCACCCACGGTCACCTGGATCACATAGGTGCAGTGGCCAAACTTGCACAGAGATATGAGGCCCCTATTATTGCAACCCCATATACCATGGCATTAATAGAGCGGATCATTAAAGGAGAAAGGAAATTTAAATTCAACAATCCTCTCCAAATATTAAAATCCGGTGAAAAATGTCAAATATCACCAGATGTAACCTTAGAATTCGTGCACACCACACACAGTATACCTCAGGCAGTGACACCAGTTTTACACACATCAGATGGAATAATAGTTTACTCTAATGATTTCAAGTTTGATAATCACCAGAAACTATCCCCACCACCAGATTATCAGAGATTTCGGGAATTAGGTGAAAAAGGAGTTCTGGCATTCATCGTGGATTCCACCCGTGCTGCAGAATACGATCAGGTAATAACTCATTCAGAGAGAGTGGCCAGCGTAGTTCTTGAAGATATACTGGATCAACCATTAAAAGAAGAAGAGGGAATAATAGTTACTACCTTTGCCTCCCATATTGAAAGGATACAAGCCATAAGTGAAATAGTAGCCAAAAGCGACCGTAAAATGTTGTTACTCGGCCGTTCCATGGAAAGATATTGTAGTCTTGCTGAAACCATGGGCATATTGAAACTTCCTAAAAATAGTAGTATCTATGGAAGTCCAAAGTCTATTAATCGGGCCCTGACCTTGGCTGATGATAATAGATCAGAATATGTACTTTTAGCCACTGGCCATCAGGGAGAACCAGATGCACTGCTTCCGAGAATAGCTAATGAAAAAACCAGTTTCAATGTAGAACATGGAGATAATATTATCTTTTCTGCTCCAGTTATACCCAATCCATTAAATAGGGCCAATCGTAACCTTTTAGAGCGACGTTTGAAATCAAAGGGTGCTCGTATATTCACCAATGCTCACGTTTCAGGCCACGCCGGTCGTGAAGATCACCGTAATTTCATTAGGATGCTTAACCCCGCCCACATTATTCCAGCTCACGGAAATCTGGAAATGTTAACCGCATATGCTGAATTGGCCGAGGAAGAAGGTTACCGAATGGGTAACAATGTCCATATCTTACGTAATGGTCAAGCACAAGTGTTTAATGACCAAGAGGAAGAAGTAAAGAATTAGATTTACTAAATTAGTAAATAAATTAATTTAAATAGGTTAGGATTTAAATCCAGGCCTATTATATTTTATTTTTAAATTATTTTTAA
>CAYUFT010000177.1:0-2454 GCA_964444115.1 uncultured Methanobacteriaceae archaeon | reverse complement strand
ATTCACTTTTCTATTATTATTTTGATTTAAATATTCCCATAAGTATATATTACATATGGCCTATATTTCGATATACAAATAGTTTGATATGCGTATTATTTCTTAAAATCAATTAAAGAAAAATATAATTTCATCAAACGAGTCAAAATTTAATTCCTTGATTATAGGAGTCCCTTAGAACAAAATTCTGGATTGATCATTAATATTAGGTAGATAAAATGACTGATGAAAAAATGATAATAGTGGATTTTCCATTAAGAGGTGAATGGATAGCCCCCCATACTCCGGGAGATAGAGTACCCAGCCATGGAACAGATATTTTAGGCCAGAGATTTGCCTATGATTTTATAATGACTAAAAGGGGCTCTAAAACGAAATTAGCTGATTCTTCAATCTGGAAGCATGCAACTCTAGGCATTTCCCTGGATAAATGTTATGGATATAAAGAAAAAATTTATTCACCGGTAGATGGGACGGTTATAGTTGCTAAAGATGGAGTTAAAGAACCAAAGAGACTTCATCTAATAATTGATTTGGTGAAAGTTTTGTGGAATTCAATTTCGGTTACAATTCAATCATTATTTCGCCCTATAAACCAGATTAATCCACAAAAATTCACAGGAAATTACGTAATAATTGAATTTAATAAAAAATATGCTTTTTTTGCCCATATAAGTCCCGATTCAATAGTCGTTAAAGAGGGGCAGACAATTAAAAAAGGAGATTTAATTGGGCTGGTGGGACATTCAGGAAATTCAACAGCCCCACATTTACATTTTCACTTAATTGATTTTCCTGATTTATGGGATGCTCAGGGAATACCTTGTGCATTTAAGAAATATGATATAAATACAAATGAAGAATGGAAATCTGTAGAAAATAATGTGCCTAAAAGCAATCAAAGAATCAAGTATTGAATTAATTATCATTTAACAAATATTAGTTTTTATAACTAAAAAATAGTTTTAGGAAGCCCTATTAAAATAATTTGGAGACTCACTAATGGAAAGTGAAAATAGTATATCTTCTACCGAAAACGAGATAAAATCAAAAGTATCGCCTGAAAAGAAAGGGTTTTTATCATTAAGTCTCTTTCTACTTTTACAGGGCCAATTCGTATCAGTAATGGGAGATATGATTTACGAAATTGCCCTTGGATTCTGGGTACTGGCTTTTACTGGCTCACCGGCACTAATGGGAATATTAATGGCCACTTCTCTGTTGCCTGGTGTTTTAATAGCACCTTTTGCAGGGGTGGTGGTGGATCGGACCAGCCGAAAAAGATTAATGATAGTAATGGATTTGATAAGGGGATTCACCATCATTATAGTCGCGGTCGCAGCATTTATGGGTATTTTGCAGCTTTGGATGGTATTTGTGGCGGGTATCATTCTGGGAATAGGGGGTGCATTCTTTGGGCCCGCAGCCATGTCGGTTTTGCCACAAATGGTTCCTAAAGATAAAATAACCAATGCCAACTCTCTCTTTGGATTGTCCATCACTGGGGCGGATATTCTGGGAAATTCGCTGGGAGGAGTACTCTATGTTTTAATTGGAGCTCCCTTAATGTTCTTACTTAATGGAATATCTTTTATCATATCTGGAATTTCCATAAAATTTGCTAAAATCCCTAAAAATAGAGAATCCAGAATAACTTCAGAGAATTTCATCTCCGACCTTAAAGAATCCCTTTCATTTGTGCGAAAACTTAAAGGTTTGCTGTATATTATGATACTGTTTTCGATTTTCAGCTTTCTAGAGCACATTGCGGTGATACTTCTCATACCACTTTTCCAGTTTACTCCCGGTCTGGGAGCAGCTAAATATGGAATAGCCATGGCCAGTTTCACTGTGGGGGTGTTTTTAGGGATGATTGTGCTCTCAGCACTTAATGTTCATCCTGGAAAACGAACGGCCTTAATGTTAGCATCACTTACGGTATCCAACCTGTGCCTCATACTATTTGCCCTTACCACTGAGTTCTATTTAATGGCAGTTTTATTATTAATCGCCGGGCTAGCTGAATCCGTGGTTGGTGTGTTTATTTTGTCCTCTATTCAAAGTGTGGTCCCTGACGATATGATGGGTAAAGTAATGGGTTTGGTAGGGACAGTTACCATGGCCCTAACTCCCCTGGCCATGGTTATTGGGGGATTATTGGCTGAGATTTTCCCTATAAGAACCATATTTCTGGTTTGCTTTGCGGCCAGTTTCCTGGTGTTTGTACCCATGTTCTTCATCCCATCGGTGCGTAAATTTGTTAATTTCGATCCAGAGACCCAGGATATTAACGATATTATTTGAAAGTGGTTAGAATTCAAAATGTTGAAATTTGGCCTATTTGGGAGTTTAATCTAAACTAGGCCGGATTTTTATATATTATTGAAACTACTAAACCAAATCCACTAATTTTTATAATTCTTTTTAAGGCCTTTGATGTAATAATTGGCCCAT
>CAYUFT010000176.1:0-2456 GCA_964444115.1 uncultured Methanobacteriaceae archaeon | reverse complement strand
TATAATAAAATCATCCATTAACTAACAAATACATTTGTTCCAGAGAGAATTGAAGTGTTTTTTTACTTATAAATCTCCATATTTGTTTATTTTAACCATATCCTAATAAATAATATAAAAGTTATCAAAATTTAATTGACACAATTTTTATTCTAAATCCGTGATTTTTATTAGATTATTAATTAAGTTTTTATAATATAACAATTGTTATATAATGATAAGTTAATATTGAATTTTCTAGTAATATGTCTAAAAAAGCATAAAAAATGATAATTCTTATTATTACACCTCCAAAAGGGGATTTACGGTGAATTATTATAAAAATAGGAGAAATTAAAAATGGAGAAGTATATCTTATTAAAAGCAGCACTTCTTACTGAAGGAATTCGATCTGATGAAGAAAGCTTAAAAGAATTAGGAATAAAATATAAAGAACAGAATCACGGATTATTTGGTTGGGATTTTGAAAATCACACTGAAATAAAACTTCCTGACGATTTTTACCTTCCTGACGGAACAGTAGTTCAATATCGTTTAAATTCAAAATCACCCTATAATGTAAGGAAAGAAGAAGATAAATTAAATCTCTATTTTAATGATGAAGAAATCTGTGAAGTTAAATGGATTCCCAGACCAGAATATTACAATCAGCAAACATCTAAAGGAAACGACATGGTAAAGATAGGTCAGATCGGTGGCGATGACTGTCTTTTTTTCTGTTTCCAAAATTATTGCTCAAATTTTAAAGATAACAAACAATGTGCATTCTGTAATTTAGTTTCAACATCAAAAACATATAATTCAGTTATGAGGAAAAAGGATTTCCAGGAAATTGGTGAAGTCACCGCAGCGGCCTTTAAAGAAGGAAATGTTAATCACGTGAATATTACTGGTGGATGTTATATTCGTGGAAAAGAAGTAGAAGTTGTTTCCGGAATAATCTCCGCCATTAAGGAACACACCGGATTTGAAAGAGTTCCAGGAATAGTGCTTCCTGCGCCTGCTAAGGGCGAAAATATCCAGCATTATTATGATACAGGGATACAGGCCCTGGGATTCAGTATGGAAGTATGGGATGAAAAATATTTCCAAGCCATATGTCCTGGAAAATCAGGAAGTACTTCTCATGATGAATTTTTAGAATCAATAACCAAAGCAGTGGAAATATTTGGAAAAGGAAATGTATATGTGGCTTTAGTTATGGGATTAGAACCTAAAGAAACATTTTTAGAAGGAATTGAAGCTTTATCAAAAATTGGGGCTAATGTTATTCCTTTTGTATGGGCACCTAATCCTGGCTCCAAATTGGAAGGCCATCGTGCTCCTTCCGCAGAGTGGTACACCAAGACCATCTTAGAAGCAGCAGAAATTGTATATAAATATCAGGTACCCGCTGGAACCGAAAACCATTGCTATCTATGTGATGGGAATTCTTTATTGCATGACGCTTTGAGATTAAAAGGAATAGAGTAAAATATTAAATATTAATCAAAATAATTTTCAAATAATTAATAGATTGTAGGAATCATCATGGCAACTAACCCCTGGATATATCTGTTCCTGGCAGGATTAATGGAAGTAGGATGGGCAGTTGGCTTGAAATATACTGAAGGTTTCAGCCAACTCGTTCCCAGCATAATAACCATTGGATTCATGATATTGAGTCTCTATTTGCTTTCTTTAGCTCTAAAAACTATTACAATTGGAACAGGTTATGCAATATGGACCGGAATTGGTGCTATTGGTACAGCAATTATAGGAATGATGTTATTAGGAGATTCTAAAGAAACCGGTCGCATATTATGCATATTTATTGTTATATCTGGAATCATTGGGCTCAAATTCTTCTCCAGTAATTGAAATTTATGGATAGTTCGTTGAATAGACCAATAGTAAAATTTAGTTGAATACCTTCCTAATTTTTAAAAAAAATAATAAGAAAAGAATAAAAAAAGAAATATTATTCAGTAGTTATATCTTTATAAAAATCCTCAAATTGCTGAGCTAGGCCTCTGTAGTGAGGAGCATATGCTTTGTAGAATCTTAATCTATCAGCAGGAATTCCTTCACTAGCCACAAATTCAGATAATTCTTTTATTTTGGCCTTATGGGCTTCTAACATGCACTCATCTGGATATTCTGCCAGCAAAATACCATCAGCACCATTATTAAATGCAAACATTAAGTGTTCGGGCATTATTCGGTTTATAGATGGTATTTTAATTATCCGAATAGCTTCGGGATATGATAATCTATTATTTCCAATTGTATCTGCTGCAGTATAACCTACATTATCCAGGAAAGCTAGTATCCTAACTTCTCCTTCTTTTTTATCAGCGAGTAGTCCTTCAATTTGAGCATAAAGTTCCTGATCATTTAATCCTTTTATTTCAATAGCGTTTTCTGGACAGACCCCTGCACAGGCCCCACATCCCCTACAGGCCATGGGATCAATG
>CAYUFT010000175.1:0-2525 GCA_964444115.1 uncultured Methanobacteriaceae archaeon | reverse complement strand
AAGATATTTACAAAATATCTATTTAATTTTATTAAATTCACGATTATTTTAATTTAGAATTCATTTAAAAATAATTAATATAAATAATAAAGGAATAGCTAATTAAATAATAATCTTTTAATTAACATTTAGTTTAGAGTAACTGTTTAAATGCGATTTCATGAGAAATTAATTATCACAATCACCAAAAATCAAAGGGGAAATAAAAAATGCTTTATCGAAAATTAGGTAAAACAAATGAAAATGTATCCATCTTAGGAATGGGGGCCATGCGCTTACCTGTTAAAAATGAGGATTATAGTAATATTGATGAGAAAAAATCATCAGAAATGCTAAAATATGTTTTAGATAATGGAGTAAACTACATTGACACCGCATACCCCTATCACAATGGAGAAAGTGAAAAATTTCTGGGAAATTTCTTTGAAAAATATCCTCAGTACATTGAAGATACGTTTATTGCCTCAAAGATGCCTAGCTGGTTAATTGAAAGTCAGAATGATATGGAACACTATTTGAATCAGCAACTTGAATCTTTGAAGATGGAAAAACTAGATTTTTATCTTTTACACTCTTTAAAACCAGATTACTGGGAAAATTTGATTAATAACAATGTTTTTGAATTCTTAGACAATGCAAAAGAAGAAGGAAAGATTAATTACACTGGATTTTCATTCCATGGAGAAATAGATCTATTTTTCGAAGTTATTGATTCTTATAACTGGGATATTTGTCAAATTCAGCTTAATTTCATGGATGAACATTATCAAGCTGGAGTTGAAGGCCTTAAATATGCTAAAAGTCAGGATTTAGGAACCGTTATAATGGAACCTCTACGTGGAGGTTGCTTAACTCAAAACATTCCAGAAGAAGTGCAGGAAGTTTGGAATCTGGCCGATAAACCTAAAACTCCTGCAGAATGGGCTTTAAAATATCTCTGGGACTATGAAGAGGTAGATATAGTATTAAGTGGAATGTCCACCTTAGAACAAATTAAAGAGAATATTGTTTTTGCTGAGCAGGGTATAGCAAATTCTTTCACCAAAAATGACAAAGAAATCATTAAAGAAGTTAGAATGAGCTATCGTGAAAAAATAGAAGTAGAATGCACTTCATGTGGATATTGTATGCCTTGTCCAGAAGGAGTAAATATTCCTAAAAATTTTGATATTTTAAACAATGGTTATATGTTCAATGATCCCCAGGCCCTTCAAATGCAGTATATGTCCCTTTTAACTGAAAAGCAAAGAGCTTCTGCATGTAATATGTGTGGAGAATGTCAAAAAATGTGTCCTCAAATGATTCCCATAGTTGAAAAACTAAAAGAAGTTAGGGAAACTTTTGAAAAGGAAAATTAAATCCAAGTTGTTTATAATTTTTATTATTTATTTTTTTAATTAATTTTTTGATCGTGTTCACGTTGATAGTCTTAAAAAAGTATATCGAACATTAAAAACATAATAATCAAATGGTGTTAAAATGAATGTTCTAATTGTATATGCTCATCCTGAGCCAAAGTCTCTTAATGGTAAACTAAAAGAACTGGCAGTTGAAACTTTAACCAAAAAAGGCCATGAAGTAAAGATTTCTGATTTGCATGGTTTGAATTTTAAAGCAACACTTGATCAGTCAGATTTTCCTAATAGATCTAATTTAGAATCATTTAATCCCATTTTAGAACAATACAATGCTGTCAAAACAGGCCATGTTTCAGAAGACGTTTTCCATGAAATGGAAAAGGTAAAATGGGCCGATTTAATAATTTTCCAGTTTCCTATTTACTGGACTTCCATGCCTGCCATATTAAAAGGATGGATAGATCGTGTCTTTGCCAATGGATTTGCTTTTGATGCTGCAGAAGAAAGGTTTTATGATACTGGCTTATTAAAAGGTAAAAAAGCTCTCCTTTCCATAACCACTGGTGCTCCCAGAATATTATATACTGAAGGAATGCCACATGGTGACATCGAACAATTACTAACCTGTATTACCCACAATACCTTGGAATTTGTTGGTTTAGAAGTTTTACCAATCTTTGGAATTTTTGGGCCTGGTGCCATGGATGCCCAAGAACTTGAAAATGAAATTATAAAATACAGAATACTACTGGAATCATTTTAGTATTTTGGTAAACATATTTTTATACAGCATTTTATTCCTATTTTTCTTTTAATTATTATAAAAAAGCTAGTTACACAATTAATATTTTAAAATATGCTTTTAAATAAATTAATTAATATCCGATCTCCAAATGATTATAAACTATTTTTAGCCAGGAATTAATAAAAATTATTGGGAAATTATGTTTTATTTAATTTAAAACTAAAATTTAGAAAACATTATCAAATAACTTATAAATCAAATATGCCATATACAATAGTCTAATAGTTAACTTTACAAAAACTTAGAGGCGATAACATGGATATACAAATCTTTCCATACCGAATTTTAAGTGCTGATACTACTGAAAATTTATTAAGAGAACTAAATGAAATTGACGGCATCCATAGAATGGTTTTACAAGG
>CAYUFT010000174.1:0-2672 GCA_964444115.1 uncultured Methanobacteriaceae archaeon | reverse complement strand
TAAACCGCATTGCATGCAGCGTTTTAATCCCAAATCAGCAGAAGCCTTGTAATCACTTTTAATTTCTTCTACCATATTCTGGGAACGGCGATCCATTCCTTTTTTTAGCATCCTTTTTGAAACCTCGATTTAATTTATTTAAAATCTTGTTTAGATTAATAATTTGTAAGAATTTTATTTAAATTATAATATTAATTAACCTATTCCTTTTAAAATATTTATTATATATTATTTTAGGGAGTAATATAATAAAAATTTAGTTGATTGAATTAATTAAAATACTTAATTGAACATTATTAATCATGTTAAATTATTTTATTTGTATAAATTTATTCTGATTAAGCAATTATCAATAATTGTATAATTAAAAATTTCTAAAAATTCATTATAATTTAAGTCCCTATATATCGAGCATATAATGATTTGGCCACATTACCATCATTAGTCCCTTTAATTATGGCCCGAGCATCCCTAAATACTGAAATTTCAAATGCTTCTGTTTTAAATAGAAGTAAAAAGTCAGAAGCCTTGACCTCACCCAATTTCTCCAGATTAGATGCTAAATCAAGTAATGATATCTGTTTGGCCCGAGCTGGAGTGATTTGTACCGCATTTCTTCCACAGAGTGAGGTAATTATTTCTTTATCCTCAGCTTCCAGGAATTCAAAGTTTTTCTCCCCACAACAAGTACAAGCTTCTACTTTCTTAACAATAATCTGGTCAATGGAATTATCCCAGGCATCATACACCACTAATTTACCTTCAGTATATGCTTCCTTATTTTCAATAGTATCATCATCTGTTTTTTCCAGGCCTACCTTAGAATTTTCTAAACTTGAGTAAGCACCTAAAATTATTTTTAAAGTTTCAGTACTTTCCATGGATCCCATGATAGCTGTGACCGTATTTAATACACCTAATGTGTCACAGGTAGGTAGTGATCCTGCTTGGGGAATGTTGGGATAAAGACATCGCAAGCAGGGGCCATCTGGAAGGAGATTCATTATCATTCCTGATGTTCCAATGGCTCCCGTGTAAATCCAGGGAATTCCATTTTGAACACACACATCATTGACTAACATTCTCGTTTGAATATTATCTGTGGCATCCAAGACCACACTAGCGTCTTTTAATATTTCCTGAACATTTGTGTGATTTAAATCAGCTACAATTGGTTCAATTTCTATCTCGGAGTTGATGGCATTAAGTCTTTTTGCAGCGGCCAGGGCTTTTGGTTCCCCTACATCTTCTTCTTCAAATAACATCTGTCTTTGCAGGTTACTGAGTTCTACAAAATCTCTATCAATAATAGTTATATGGCCTACACCAGCCCGAGCTAGATTATTGGCCGCTACCGTTCCCAGGGCTCCGCAGCCTACAATAACTACTTTACTATTTAAAAGTTTTTTTTGGCCTTCTTCTCCAATATTTGATAAAATAACCTGTCGGGAATATCTTTTTAGCATTATTTAGCCTCTTAAGTAAACATTAGTTGAATTGAATTAATTATTTTAGTTATAATTCTATTATTCAAGTTTCTATTATTCAAATCTTAAAAATAAAAAATTAATTTATTAAATTTATTAAATTAATGAATTATACACATTCTTCCATTTCTGGCACATTTTGTCCCTTAGGGTTTTCCTCAATGATAATTTTGGCCAATTTTTTGGCCAGTCCCACAATAGTTAAAATAGGTGGCCTTCCAGGTGCTCTAGGAATAACACTGGCATCTGCAATGTACAATCCATTTATAGAAGTCTGTAGAGAACTATCCACTACTTTACCCATGGAAGCAGTTCCTCCTGGATGGGCACCTCTAATAGGGCTGATAACAATGGAAGAAGGGTCTACTCCTATTTTTAAAAGAATGTCTGAGGATTTCTTAATGCCTTCTTTAAATAGATCAACATCACCCGAGGTTAAATCTTTTATTACTTCACCATTTTCATCTAAAAATCCATTAGATTCATCAGCAATTTTTATCATGAAGCCAACCACATCTTCTGGTTTTACTTCCATGTTTTTGCCCTGTTTTTTGAATTTTTCCTCAATTAATGGCGGGAGATAAGATGAATAGTGAGGGGATATGAAATAAGGCCCAAATTCAGATTTAACACCCATAGGTATTTCTTTATTTAGTTTATTATCTTTTAGATACGCTCCTATGGTAATAAACAAATCACAGAACAAATCTTCTCCAACACCTTCTGTGATGCCAGAATTTCTTAATATTAGTGGTGTATTTAATGCTCCCGCAGAAATAATAACTTTATCTGCTTTAATTATCTTTTTTTGGCCATTGACTATTCCTTCCACACCCGAGACGTTTTTACCATCATGAATAATCCTAGTAACTTCAAAGCCCGTTAAAAGCTCAGCACCGTATTCTTGAGCATCTTTTACAAAGTGAGAGGAATCCCATTTGGCCTGGGGCTGACAATTAGCCAGACAATTTCCACAATTACTACACTTAGAAAAGTCAATAAATTTGGGCATGGCTTCCATGAAGAATCCTAGATCTTCGGCTGCTTCGGTTATTTTTTGAGTGGTGGGACCTCTAAATTCATAAGGGAGAGGATTAATGTACATCTCTTTCCCGGCCTCTAAAAACTCGTTATATAACTCTAGATCATGCACCTGAAATTGGGTGGTGGTTGAATCAGCGTAAC
>CAYUFT010000173.1:0-2692 GCA_964444115.1 uncultured Methanobacteriaceae archaeon | reverse complement strand
GTTACGCTGATTCAACCACCACCCAATTTCAGGTGCATGATCTAGAGTTATATAATGAGTTTTTAGAGGCCGGAAAAGAGATGTACATTAATCCTCTCCCTTATGAATTTAGAGGACCAACTACCCAAAAAATAACCGAAGCGGCTGAAGATTTAGGCTTTTTCATGGAAGCCATGCCCAAATTTATTGATTTTTCTAAATGTACTAATTGTGGAAATTGTCTGGCTAATTGTCAGCCCCAGGCCAAGTGGGATTCCTCTCACTTTGTAAAAGATGCTCAAAAATACGGTGCTGAACTTCACACTGGTTTTGAAGTTACCCGAATTATTCATGATGGTAAAAATGTTTCTGGTGTGGAAGGAATAAGTAATGGAGAGAAAAAGACTATAAATGGAGATAAGGTCATCATTGCTGCCGGAGCATTAAATACTCCATTAATATTAAGAAATTCTGATATCACTGAAGGAGTTGGAGAAGATCTCTTCTGTGATTTGTTTATTACTGTAGGAGCTTATCTAAAAGACAATAAACTAAATAAAGAAATACCCATGGGTGTAAAATCTGAATTTGGGCCTTATTTTATATCTCCTCACTATTCTTCTTATTTACCTCCATTAATTGAGGAAAAATTCAAAAAACAGGGCAAAAATATAGAAGTGAAACCAGAGGATGTGGTGGGTTTCATGATAAAAATTGCTGATGAATCCAATGGATTTTTAGATGAAAATGGCAATGTATTAAAAGATTTAACTTCTGGAGATGTTGATCTATTTAAAGAAGGTATTAAAAAATCCTCAGATATTCTTCTAAAAATAGGCGCAGACCCTTCATCCATTGTTATCAGTCCTATTAGAGGTGCCCACCCTGGAGGGACTGCTTCCATGGGGAAAGTGGTGGATAGTTCTCTACAGACTTCAATTAATGGATTGTACATTTCAGATGCCAGTGTTATTCCTAGAGCGCCTGGAAGGCCACCTATACTGACTATTGTGGGTCTGGCCAAGAAATTGGCCAAAATTATCCTTGAGGAAAGCCCCAAGGGACAAAATTTGTCAAAAATGGAAGAATGCATTTAACTCATAAATTTAATTAAATTAATTCAATTTTAATTTTAATTTTTTATTTTTAAGATTTGAATAATAGAAAACTTGAATAACCGAATTATAACTAAAATAATTAATTCAATTCAACTAATGTTTACTTAAGAGGCTAAATAATGCTAAAAAGATATTCCCGACAGGTTATTTTATCAAATATTGGAGAAGAAGGCCAAAAAAAACTTTTAAATAGTAAAGTAGTTATTGTAGGCTGCGGAGCCCTGGGAACGGTAGCGGCCAATAATCTAGCTCGGGCTGGTGTAGGCCATATAACTATTATTGATAGAGATTTTGTAGAACTCAGTAACCTGCAAAGACAGATGTTATTTGAAGAAGAAGATGTAGGGGAACCAAAAGCCCTGGCCGCTGCAAAAAGACTTAATGCCATCAACTCCGAGATAGAAATTGAACCAATTGTAGCTGATTTAAATCACACAAATGTTCAGGAAATATTAAAAGACGCTAGTGTGGTCTTGGATGCCACAGATAATATTCAAACGAGAATGTTAGTCAATGATGTGTGTGTTCAAAATGGAATTCCCTGGATTTACACGGGAGCCATTGGAACATCAGGAATGATAATGAATCTCCTTCCAGATGGCCCCTGCTTGCGATGTCTTTATCCCAACATTCCCCAAGCAGGATCACTACCTACCTGTGACACATTAGGTGTATTAAATACGGTCACAGCTATCATGGGATCCATGGAAAGTACTGAAACTTTAAAAATAATTTTAGGTGCTTACTCAAGTTTAGAAAATTCTAAGGTAGGCCTGGAAAAAACAGATGATGATACTATTGAAAATAAGGAAGCATATACTGAAGGTAAATTAGTGGTGTATGATGCCTGGGATAATTCCATTGACCAGATTATTGTTAAGAAAGTAGAAGCTTGTACTTGTTGTGGGGAGAAAAACTTTGAATTCCTGGAAGCTGAGGATAAAGAAATAATTACCTCACTCTGTGGAAGAAATGCGGTACAAATCACTCCAGCTCGGGCCAAACAGATATCATTACTTGATTTAGCATCTAATCTGGAGAAATTGGGTGAGGTCAAGGCTTCTGACTTTTTACTTCTATTTAAAACAGAAGCATTTGAAATTTCAGTATTTAGGGATGCTCGGGCCATAATTAAAGGGACTAATGATGGTAATGTGGCCAAATCATTATATGCTCGATATATAGGGACTTAAATTATAATGAATTTTTAGAAATTTTTAATTATACAATTATTGATAATTGCTTAATCAGAATAAATTTATACAAATAAAATAATTTAACATGATTAATAATGTTCAATTAAGTATTTTAATTAATTCAATCAACTAAATTTTTATCATATTACTCACATAAGAATAATATATAATAAATTTAAAAAATGAATAGCTTAATTATATATAATAAAATAAAATTCTTACAAATTCTTAATCTAACAAGTTTTAATTAAATAATTTTTAATTAAATTATATCGAGGTTCAAAAAGGATGCTAAAAAAAGGAATGGATCGCCGTTCCCATAATATGGTAGAAGAAATTAAAAATGATTACAAGGCTTCTGCTGATTTGGGATTAAAACGCTGCATGCAATGCGGTTTA
>CAYUFT010000172.1:0-2745 GCA_964444115.1 uncultured Methanobacteriaceae archaeon | reverse complement strand
CTTAGAAAATGGAAAATTAATAAAAATTAATAGAATCATTGAAAATTCTATTTAAATTGGCCAGCGAAGGAGATCTGGAAACAGTCAAAAAATTTGCCTTAGCCAAGAAAGTGGATATGGCCTTTATTGGCCCTGAATCACCACTGGAGAAGGGAATAGTGGATGTATTGGAAGAAGAAGGTATAAATTGCGTAGGGCCAAATAAAAGTGCTGCTCGAATAGAAACTGATAAATCATTTATGAGAAACCTATTTGAGGAATACAAAATTGATGGTTCTTTGGTTTACCGAGTATTTGATAACTATCAAGATATCAGTGACTTTCTGGATGAATTTGATAAAGATGTGGTCATAAAACCTGTGGGACTCACTGGTGGTAAGGGAGTAAAAATTGTAGGGGACCATCTAGAAGATAACAACGAGGCCAAGGAATATGCTCGTCACATCATGGAGACCAAAATGGGTGGTCATCCTCGAGTGGTAATAGAAGAAAAGCTAGTGGGAGAAGAATTCACGGTACAGGCTTTCTCTGATGGAAAACATCTGGCACCTATGCCTGCTGCCCAGGATCACCCCCATGCTTTTGAAGGAGATGAAGGTCCTATTACTGGCGGAATGGGTTCTTATTCTGATAAAAACGGCTTACTTCCTTTCATGGATCAGAAAGACTATGTTGATGCTGTTAAAATAATGCAAGATACTATTAATGCCATAAAAAAGGAAGCTGGTCCTTACAAAGGAGTTCTCTATGGTCAGTTCATGCTATGTGAAGAAGGCCCCCGATTGGTGGAATATAATGCTCGATTTGGAGATCCAGAGGCCATGAATGTCCTTCCTCTCTTAAAATCAAGTATGGTGGACATCTGTCAGGGAATAGTGGATGGAAATCTTAAAAAGGCTGAATTTGAGAACAAGGCGACTGTTTGCAAGTATATTGTTCCGGATGGCTATCCTGAAACTAAATTTGCCAATCAAGCTATTCAAGTAGATGAAAAGGCCATATCTGATTTAGGCGGTAAAGTTTATTATGCTGCGGTTAATCAGAAGGATGATACTGTTTATACATCAGCATCTCGGGCACTGGGTATGGTAGCTGCTGGTGAAAGCATTGATGAAGCTGAAATGATATGCGAAGAGGTTACTCAGTTTGTAAAGGGAGATTTGTATCACCGCAGGGATGTGGGGACTAAAGAACTTATTCAAAAGAGAATTGACCACATGAAGGCCATAAGGGGATAATAAACAATTATTACTCCTTTTTGTCTTTTTATTTTTCTAACTATTTTTGAAATTCGAAAATAAGTGAAATTAATTTTAATATTTTTAAGAACATTTAAGAATTAATTACTGCAAATTTTATACTTCACTATATGTTAATTACTAGAAAATTTAAATAGATTTTTAAGCTTGATAATACATATTATATTCTCTATTAAGAATTATACATATCTTTTACATTTATTTGGAGATGAATTACAATGAAACATCTTTTATCAGTTTGTGATGCTCAAGATCAAGTGGTTCAATTACTGGATTTGGCTGCGTGGTTTAAAAAAGGTAAATCTGATGATAAACCCCTTAAAAATAAAACCCTGGCCATGATATTTCAGAAATCATCCACCCGAACACGAGTGTCTTTTGAAGTTGGAATGGCCCAATTGGGAGGTCATGCTTTATACTTATCTACCAATGACCTTCAAATAGGACGTGGAGAGCCTATATCTGATACTGCTAGGGCTATGAGTCGCTATGTGGACGGAATAATGATCAGAGCACTCAAACACGAAGATGTAGTGGAACTATCAGTGAATGCTTCAGTTCCAGTAATAAATGGTTTGACTGATTTAGAACATCCTTGCCAGGTTCTGGCTGATATGCAGACTATAAAAGAACACAGGGGTAGTTTTGAAGGAAAATTAGTTTTTGTTGGTGATGGAAACAATGTCTGCAATTCTTTACTTCTGATTTCTGCTATTTTAGGACTGAACATGACAGTGGCCTGTCCAAAAGGATACGAACCAGACTCTGAAATATATGAAAAGGCTCAGGAACTAGCTAAAGAATCAAGTTCTATTTTAAAGATAACTTCAGATATTAAAAAAGCAGTAGAAAATGCAGATATTATTTATACTGATGTATGGGTCAGCATGGGTGATGAAGCAGAACAGGAAAAAAGAATGAAGGATTTCATGCCGTTCCAAGTCAATGAAGAATTAATGGCCCTGGCCAATGAAGGGGCTATATTTATGCACTGTTTACCTGCTATTCGTGGACAGGAAACCACAACTGAAGTTATTGATGGACCTCAATCCGTAGTATGGGACCAAGCCGAAAATAGACTCCATGCTCAGAAGGCTGTTATGTATAGTTTAATGAAGGATTAGGCCTTAAATTAGCCGATTATTTTCTCTTATTTCACTTATATTATTTTTAATCCTTTCTTACCGCATATTATTTATTATTTTTTTCTAGATTTAGACTAAAAAGAAATATTAAATTTATTTAAAGTCTATGAGCAATATTAATCAAAAATTAAAAAATAAAAATAGCAATATTTTCGTTAAAACAACTTACATGCTCTCTGGAGCACTGACTCCTAATAATTCCAGACAGTTGTGGATGGTGACCTTACTGCGATCCACCAGGACCAAACGGGCATTCTCGTAATCAGATCCAATCACGGGTGTGGCTTTGTAGAATTTATTAAATGCACTGGCCAGGTCTTGGGCATACTGGGCCAGATTAT
>CAYUFT010000171.1:0-2745 GCA_964444115.1 uncultured Methanobacteriaceae archaeon | reverse complement strand
TCGAGAGGTTTTAGCAGGGGTTACTAATGCTGAGGGAAATGTGGTAGGGACCATGATCCATGGATGCCTGGATGATAATCCCTTATTAGTTGAAAATATTTTAAAATTCATGGGTGCTGATGATAACGATCGCCTGCAAATAGCTGAAGACAATAAAATCCTGGTTGAGAAAATTAAAGGTCAATTGGGTATTGAAACAAATATAACTGTGGATAAAAAAGAAAAAATCAACTCCGGACAAGATTTAGGATCTCTTTCTGATAGTTTGCCCCCAGTAATCATGGTAGGAAGCACTGGATCTGATTCTGGAAAAACATTTCTGGTAACTGGTCTTGCTGGTGCTTTTCGTAGAAAAGGACTTAAAGTTGGTGTTTTAAAGGTAGGTCCAGATATAAGAGATATTGTTCCGGCTCTTTATCTTACTAAAGAAAAAATGGAATATCATTCTTCTATTAAAATTGGACATCTGGGCTGGATGGACCTGAAAGATGTTTTAAAAAGTTTAAAATCATTTAATTATGATTTGGTAATCATTGAGGGAGTAATGAGTGTTTTCACTGGCATTTTAAATGAAAAAATTCCCTATTCTTCTGCAGAAATTGCTCTGGCAGCGGATGTTCCAGTTATGCTAGTTTCAGGATGTAGTAAAGGGGGTATTGAAACTGCTGCATTGGATTTAGCCTCACACAGAGATATGCTGGTGAAAATGGGTATTGAAGTCCCGGGAGTTATTTTTAACCGGGTTTATGATTCCCAAATCTTCCAAAAGGCTTCTCAAATATTTGAAAATGATACTGCTCTGGAAATGATTGGGGAAGTTCCTAAAGTGAAATTAAGTAAAAGAGGAGGAACACCTGAAGTGGAAATAAAATTAGAGGAATTTTGCTTAATGGCCCTAAAAACAGTTGAGAAAAATCTGGATTTAGATAAAATTATTAATTTGGCAAAAAAACCTGTTTTTAATGGGTATAAACCTATAAAAGAAATTGAAAGGACTTTTAATTTACAGTAGCTACTTTTAATTCAATATTTTTTTATAATTTTCCAGGAATCACCAATTAGATAATTAAGAGGATTATTAATCATTTTTAGAATCTAACTAATAATTAAATGGAAAAATGGAATTTTTAAATAAAAATAGAAATTTAAGGAGTTTAATGGGTTAAATATCGAAATTTTTCTTTGATTCGTCATCATCGAAGCATTCTTCTCCATTTTCTATTTCTATCCCATTTGTTCCAATATCATAAGTTAAAAACTGAGTGGGGGTTTTGGTACTTCTCATTTTTATAATATCCATGACCCGTTCCCTACGGCCAGTATATGGATTTTCCCTTCTTACTAACTTTATAGCTCCATAAACAGAGAACAATGCCAGTTCATTGAATTCATTAGAAGTGGCACTATCTAAAATAAGGACGGATGTAATTCCCCTTTGCTTTAATTCATAAACAAGCAAATCAAACTGATTTCTAAAGTCATATGGAGTTAATTTGGCAGTATATCCGCCCAAACTATCAATAATCACTACTTCCGTTTCAGGAGGTATGTCATGGAGTATTTTAGTGAAATTCCCTTTCATAGGGTCCATATCCATATTGATTTCCGCTTCCGTAATTCTGGCCCGAATACCAGTAAGCTCAATAAAGGTTAATAATCCCTGCTCTTCTAGTTCTTGTGTATTCCATCCAAAAGAATTGGCTTGAACATGTAAATCATATGAATCTTCTTCTGCAGTTATGTATGCTGTAGCATATCCTTCTTCACAGCTAGTTTTTGCAAATTTAAGACCGAAGATAGTTTTTCCACACCCGGCATCTCCGGTTATTAACATGGATCTTCCCACAGGAAATCCACCTAGTGCCTCATCTAATTTGTCAATCCCAATTCCAATTCTATCCATAAAATTACCTCCCTCAATAAAACTATTCCGTCCTGTAATCAGATATTAGCAGCTCAATTCTGATTAAATGTTATAAAACCTGTAACAAATATTATTGTGATTTTTTATTTACTATGTTTTAAATAAAATTATAAAATTTATTATTTATAATATTGATAATTGTACATATAAATTATAATCATTTTGTAAATTGTTTGCTTATTCTTTAAATTTATTTTAAATTGTTGAAAATTAATACATTCCCAAAATAAAACTTATTGAAAAATAAACCTGAATAAACTTAGTAGGATAATCTTATTAAAATATTCACTAAAAATTAATCTAAAATTAATTTAAAGGAGATTATATTTCTCCCATATTAATTATTCTGAAGTACTTTTTTTAAGAGATGATGATTCTATTTATTTATTTGCATATTCTTTATATGCTCTAATGAGATCGGCACCATTTAAGAAAACAAGCCCGTGTTCTTCTGCATATTTTCGGGCGTCATCAGTATTTAGGGAACCTCCAGAAACATCGTCCATCATTTCACAGCACACGGCAACTTCAGTAAGGCCGGCCATTTCCATAAGAGCAATACTCATTTCGGTGTGGCCTTTTCTTTTAAGAACATGGCCTTCAGCAGCCCGTAAAAGGGTCACATGGCCGGGTGCACGGAATAATTTACCTAAATCTTTTTGTTTACCATTCTTACAAAGTAAACCAAGTTCTTTTATAGTGAAAGCCCGATCATTATCGGTTATCCCAGTGAAAGTCTCCCTATGGTTGAGAGTAATTGAAAAAGCAGATTTTTCATCATAAGGAATGTCATTAGGAGATAATTCATTTAGCACAGGGTA
>CAYUFT010000170.1:0-2747 GCA_964444115.1 uncultured Methanobacteriaceae archaeon | reverse complement strand
GGGTCAAAAATGACATTGTCATCAAAGGAGATTCAAGAGAGCATCCCATTTCCATGGCCATGTTATGAAGTTCTTGTAATTTAGAGGCTACTATTCCCACATCATCATCCACCATTAATCCCGCTATAGGTAATTTTAAAGATTTTTTATCAGTTTTAGATATTGCTACCAGCCCACCTTTATTTTCTATTAAAATATTCACTGCCTGAGACATGTATCGATTGTCGGTACCTATTACAATCACATTATGAGAGTCATGGGCCACACTGGAAGCAAATGCTCCTTCTTTAATACCAAATCCTTTTACAAAAGCATTGCATAAATTTGGTAAGTTTTTCAAATTATTATCTTTATTTTTGAATCCTTCTTTATTTTTCAAAGCTGTAGATTTTCCATGTCGTTCTATAACTGAAATCTTAAGTACATCCAAGGAAATATCTGGAGCTAAATCTTGATCAATAACTTGTATCCTTGCTTCAGACTCAGAACTTATAATTTGACCATCAGAAACATTAATCACACGAACAATTGCCTCATTTCCAGAAGCCTGGATTCTAAAATCCAATGGTTCAAGTTTTTCAAGAACAATACTGTTGCTCTGGCCTTGATGGGTTGCATCAAAAAGAGCAGATTTATTTTCAGCAACTAATTCACCAGCTATAAAAACCTTTTTTACATTAAAATTAGTCAAGTTATCTATCAAAATAAAATCAGCCACCCTACCGGGACTAATAGCACCCATATTAAGAGAATAATGTTCCGCTGGATTAATAGTGACCATTTTAATAGCTTCCAAAGGATCCATGCCCAGATTAATAGTTTTTTTAATCATATAATCCAAGTGTCCCCTTAAAAGATCCTGAGGGTGTTTATCATCAGAAACTAGGAAATCTCCCCCAGCAGATATTAAATCTTCCAAATTTTTTGCAGAAGAACCTTCTCGAACCATTATTTTCATTCCCAATTCTCTCTTCTCAAGGGCCTCCTCCAGTGAACTGCATTCATGATCAGTAGAAATCCCAGCAGATACATAACTACAAAGTTCTTCAGCAGATAAAAGTGGTGCATGACCATCAACAGGTTTTCTGTGGCGTTTAGCACTGGCAATTTTAGCCATAACCTGAGGATCACCATTTATAACTCCTGGAAAATTCATCATTTCGCCCAGAGCCACAATTTCTTCCTTTTCCATTAAAATATCAATTTTTTCAGGGCCAATATTCGCTCCAGAAGTCTCAAATTCTGTTGCAGGTACGCAGGAGGGTGCTGTGAAGAATAATCGGAGAGGAACTTTTTCGGCATCATTTAGCATAAAATTAATTCCACTAATGCCCCAAACATTAGCTATTTCATGGGGATCGGCCACCACAGCAGTTGTACCATGCGGAACCACTGCTTTAGCAAAAAAAGAAGGAGTGAGCATAGAACTTTCAATGTGAATATGTGAATCTATTAGACCAGGAATTAGGATTCCATCAAAATCTCCTTCAATTTTTTTAACACAAGTTATAATACCTGATTTAATAGTAATTTCCGCAGGATACACTTCATCTGTAAAAACATTCAAAATATTTCCCCTTATCATGAAAAATCCCCATTATTATGTATTAATATCAGTATTTATGCTATTATTTGTCCTATAAGCTGAATTTAAGAGTAATAAGTTAAATTAGTTTGTATGAAAATAAATCTTATTTAATTATTTTAAGATTTCCTGAACCCTACCCACACTCCCATCTTCCAGTCTAACCTTTATTCCATGTGGATGGGAAGCAGATTTTGTTAGTAAATCCTTAACTATGCCTTTAGTCTTTTTTCCAGTGCGTTGATCTTTCTTAAGCACTATATAAACTTCAGATCCTTTTTTAATATCTTTTCTGTTTTTTCCATTCATTTTATCACACCAAAAGCAGTTAGTAAATGATTTTTCTACTTTTTATTGCTTATTAATTAACTGAAGTCATTAAATTGAGAATATAGTGAGAATAGATAAGAATATTTATTTTATTTTTCAACTAGTCATGAGTTATAATCACATAAATAATCATAAATAATTAATTCATCATAGGCTCTATTTCGTTTCTTATTAGAAGTGGCTATTTTTGCAATAACTTTATTCCAATAATGAAGTGAGAATAATAAGTGCTAGTGGCTATTATTTTATTTAAATATATCAATCTGTAGTAGTGTTGATTTCATTTTATTATTTCATCACTAAAGTACAACAGAAAACTGGATTAATAATCACTAAATTGTTATTTAGTTAGTATGATCCAAAAAATAGGAAAAGATTCATTAATATTGAATCCTTCCCCAAAATTATCTTAAGTTACATTATTTTTTTAGCTCATCGAGCAGTATTGGTAAAAATGCACCAACATCAGTTACAATACTTACCACTTGAGCACTCCCCCTATCAGCAAGTTTAGTGACCGTGGCAGGATTTATATCCACACATATGCTCTTAACTTTAGAAGGAAGAATATTTCCAGTTGCTATAGAGTGTAACATGGTCGCAATCATGATTACCATATCCACATCCTGTGCATAAATCCTCATTGCATCCTGTGCCTCAATCACATCAGTTATAACATCCGGTAAAGGCCCATCATCACGTATAGATCCTGCAAGAACAAAAGGAACATTATTTTTAACACATTCATACATAATACCCTTTTTCAGCACACCATTATCTACTGCATCTTTTATAGAGCCTTCTTTATTGATTTCATTTATGGCATTGATGT
>CAYUFT010000169.1:0-2786 GCA_964444115.1 uncultured Methanobacteriaceae archaeon | reverse complement strand
GATGCGTAATTGATGCAATCCGATGCTGTAAATTAGGATTAGAACGTGGAATTGGAGGACCTTTAATTTCCATATCATCATATACTATGAAGCATCCTCCAGAACAGTTTACTGATGATAAAGCTGCAGAAAAGGTTGATGAATTTATTGAAGGAAAATTAGAAAGATAACTATTAATTTAATTTCTATTCTCTAAATATCATATTCTATTATTTTTTTTATTTATTTCTAGTATTGCATTTATTAATAATTTTTTTAATGTTTTAAATGCTTAAAAACAGAATGAATAATTATATATTTGGTTAGATAACTATTTAACACTTATTTAGAATTTAATTTTGAAAATAAACTAATCCTCTGCAATTAAATTAAAAATAGTTAGATCTTATTCTGATATGAAATATAAAAAAAATTAAAAATAAAATTAGCAAAAAAAATTAAAAATTAGTCTTCTTTTACTTCGATACAAGCATTAGGACAAACATCAATGCAGACTTCGCATTCATTGCATTCTTCCACGTTTTGCACCTTTATTTTTTCCCCATCAATGACCAGGATTTCCATAGGACAAACATCGACGCATTCTCCACACTCTGCTCCATCGCAGTTTCCATCATCTATGATTACTTTTGGCATAATATCTACCTTGTTTATTTTAGTTATTTTGTAAATTTTTGTTATGACAATTAAATTTAACTTATTATTGTCATGATTTAAAACAATAAGAGTAATTGGAATTTTAAGCATATAACTATATTCCTTAAAATCAGGTTATGTTGAATTATAATACTAGTGACATAATATTAATGATTAATTTGGTGATAAAACATTGATAATTTTTGGAAGGGATTCAACATATAAATATTTAGGTACTTATTCTAAAAAAATAAGAGTAATTAACAATAAAAGAATACTAATTGAGAAGTATATATGGTAGTTTTGACTATTAAATATAGATAATATAAAAATTTACATATTATAATTTAATGTTTGTGAGGGTCACAATGAAAGGAATAAAAATTATAGAGACTGCATTCCGAGATGCACATCAGTCTCTCTTAGCAACCCGGATGAGAACCGAAGATATGCTCCCTATTGCTGAAGAAATGGATAAAATTGGGTATTTCTCATTAGAAGCCTGGGGTGGTGCAACATTCGATACTTGCATTAGATATTTAAACGAAGATCCTTGGGAAAGATTAAGAAGCCTAAAAGAACATGTGAATAAGACTCCCCTACAAATGCTTCTTAGAGGACAGAATTTAGTGGGCTACAAGCATTATCCCGACGATATTGTTAAAAAATTCGTGGAAAAATCTTATGAAAATGGAATAGATGTTTTTAGGATATTCGATGCATTAAATGATGTCCGGAACATGGAATATTCTATAAAAGTGGCAAAGGAGCAAGGAGCTCATGTTCAAGGAGTAATAAGTTATACCACCAGTCCTTACCACACCATGGAAAAATATGTGGAAATTGCCAAAGAATTAGAATCACTAGATTGTGATTCTGTTGCTATAAAAGATATGGCCGGATTAATTTCCCCCCATGACACTTATGAACTGGTTAAAACACTAAAAGAAGAAACAGATTTAAAAGTGAATCTGCACTGCCATTGTACCAGCGGTATGACTCCTATGAGTTATTATGCTGCTTGTCAAGCTGGAGTTGATCTTTTAGATACTGCAATTTCTCCACTTGCATGGGGAACATCACAGCCACCAACGGAAAGTATGGTAGCTGCCCTTAAAGATACGCCTTATGATACTGGCCTTGATTTAAAAGCATTGAACAGTATTAAAAAATATTTTGAAGGCATAAGAAAAAAATACAGTAGTATTTTGGATCCAATTGCAGAACAAATCGATACAGATGTTTTAATCTACCAAATACCTGGTGGAATGCTTTCAAACCTGGTTTCACAACTTAAAGCCCAGGATGCGCTGGATAGATATGAGGATGTATTAATTGAGATGCCTAAAGTGAGGAAAGACATGGGATATCCCCCATTAGTCACTCCTACCAGTCAAATTGTAGGTATTCAGGCAGTAATGAATGTTTTAGATGATGAAAGATACAAAAGAGTCTCCAATGAAGTTAAAGAATACTTCAAAGGATACTATGGTAAACCGCCAGCACCCGTAGACCCTGAAATCGCCAAACAGATCATTGGTGATGAAAAACCTATTGAATGTCGGCCAGCAGATATTCTAGAACCTCAATATGCAAGGTATGAGAAAGAAGGAAAAGAAATGGGAATTATTCACAAAGAAGAGGACATTTTAACGTTTGCTCTTTACCCTGCTGTAGCCCCTAAATTCTTAAAAGGAGAGGCCGAAGCAGAAATTTTATTACCTCCTTCAGAAAGTAATGGTTCGTGTAATATCCCAGCCATACCCACAGAATATAATGTAGAAGTCGATGGAGACCATTTCGAGGTAAAAGTTGTCCCTACCGGATACATCAGCATCGAAGAAACTGAAAATAATAGCACGCCATCAGGCCCAGTAGAAGGAGGAGTTAAATCCACCATGCAGGGAATGGTTCTAAAATTAAAGGTTAATCCTGGAGATAAAGTGAATGAAGGAGATGTTGTAGCCGTGATTGAAGCCATGAAAATGGAAAATGATATTCAGGCTGCCCATTCTGGAACCGTTGAGGAAATATTCACTGCCGAAGGGGAAACTGTGAATACTGGCGATACATTGATGGTTATTAAGTAAATAATCATTTATTCCTCCTTTTTTGCAATAAATAATCTTAAGGTTTTTTAATTTTTTTAT
>CAYUFT010000168.1:0-2818 GCA_964444115.1 uncultured Methanobacteriaceae archaeon | reverse complement strand
ATTTTATTGATATTCATTTTCATGACCCCTTAGTTAATACTCTTTTAGTAATAATAATTATAATTTATTAAAAATAAAAAAGTTTTGGTTGAATTTGTCTATGAATTCAACCAAATTTCCACTTATTAACCATATATGCTTAGCAACTCTTTAGTCATCCAATTCGGTGCTTGTTGTGTTGGAAGTGTCAGAATCAAACTATCTGAACTTTGTATTAACAAAGATACATCTTCCCTTGGAACTTCTAGAAGAACGAGGTATGTTGTATCTAGATCTCCTAAATTAGATGAACGTTCATAGTCTGAGAGCTTAATTCCGTAATTTTGCAATAGCGCGGATGTTTGTGCAGAATTAAATCCTCCTGAAGCAGCGGCTCTGAGCAATTGCTCTACATCAGTGGATGATGTTCGTTGGTTTGAACTAGTGGAACTAATATCGTTCATAGTTAATGTTTGACTATTTAACAGGTTAGCATCAATAGTACCACTCTCTTTAGCTCTTAAAATTGCTAAAACTGTTGCTCCACTTATCTTAGGAGTATCTGAACTGGTAGTTGCAGTTTGTGTAGTATTTGTTGCATTGGTACTATTATTTGTTGCTGCAGGAGCAGCTTCAGCTGTTGTTTTCACATAAACATCAACCATGTTTCCAACACTAATCAAACCACCAGCGGCCTGCAGTCTGGAAATCATTATTGGAACTGCAACAGTATCTGGTGTTTGAATTTCCATATTTGCCAGCACTGTAGCATCTGCCTGATTAACAAATGTTTGGGCATCGGCTATTTTCATTATTACATCTTTTTGAGCGGCAGGTGTGATTGATTGATTTGTAGCAGTCACCGATTGACTGGCATCAGTAGAATAAACCACCATAACTCTTCCAAAAGGATCTTTTTTAGTCTTTATCTGTTGTGTCTGATAAGTTCTCCACGACTTTGTGGCTGGACCAAGCACATCAACCGCTAAAACTTCTTCGGCGGTTGTCCCGGCATTAATTTGATTCAAAAGATTTGTTTTCTGAGGATCAGTAGCTAAAGGACCTTTGAAATAAGCATCAATTTCACCTATCTTGACATCTTTAGCACCTTGCAGTGTTTGTTGATATGGTGAATAAACTAAGAAATAATAAAGCGAAGCTATTAAAACAATTAAAATAACTGCAAAAACAACAGCACCTATCAAAGTTTTTTGATCGTCATCAGGTATTCGACGTCCAAAACCACCTGTACTAAGCCCTGCGGCACCACCAGATCTTTTAGGTGGTCTTTTAGGATCTCCTTTAACCTTTAGCTTAGGAGCATTAGGTTTATTCACAGGTTTTGGTTTTATTTTGGGCTTGGGCATAGGACGGGGCATTTTCTTGGGGCCTCCGCTAGGTGCTGCCGCTCCCTTTTTCTCACCATTTTTTCCAGACATTTTACCGACCAGATCTTTGATTTTGCCTCCCACGTCAGCCGACTCTGTTTCGTCGGGCTTCCTCAGATCTGGAGGTGTATCCTTACTATTTTTTTTGTTACCTTTCAACTTATCTAACATGTGGACCACTTTTTAGATTTGTGAATAAGGCCATAAACGGCATAAATATGATGTAAATCAAACTTAAGATGAATAACGCCTTCGCGGGGATATTCATAAGATAAATTTGAATGTTTTGAGGCATGCAAACCGATAGTATTAGAATCAAGATTATTCCCGCGGTTTTCACACTTGTTGGCTTAAAATATTCAATGGTACTTATCATTAATAAAGATGATAATGTCATGATTATTAGAGCAACATCAGTTGTAAAAAGGCCGCTGAGATAAAATGATGACAACACTAATGCAGTTGCTGGTATGGGAAGTCCCACAAATTTATCTCTGGTGGTTCCAATATTTGAAATCACGTTGAACCTAGAGAGCCTCAAAATACCACATATAACTATTAAGAGACTTACTATTATATTAATGTATCGTATATCAGCGGTTAAAGTGGCCGAATACAAAAATATTCCCGGCGCAACACCAAAGGATATTACATCACATAATGAATCAATATTTTTTCCAAATCCACACTCATCATCTCTATTTGTTTTTCGTGCTACCCAACCATCGAGGGAATCGAAAATAACTGCAAGTAGTATAAATTGTGCTGCAATTATTAATTCGCCATTCATGGCCATAATTATTGATAAAAAACCAAAAGAGGCATTTGTGATGGAGAAAAGATCTGGAAGAGATACATAATCTTTCATTCGAGTAGTATCTAAACTCATTTTTCTTGCCTCGCCTTTTTATTTATAAATATTATATTTATTTCAATATCAAGTAGTAGTACTTCATCAATTTAACAAATTTTCATTATTTTAATCAATACTTGCTTAATATTTGATATAATTCCATTTATATTTAATATTACTAAATTTATGTATAAAAAAGATTAAAGAAATATTTATTGTATTAAAAATATTTGATTTTAATAATAATTAGCATAACTAGATTGCTTAACATTTATTTTGAAAAATGGTATTGAATTAATTCCAATTTATTAATTAATCATCAAAAAAATGATTAATTAATCTTTTTTTATAAATCGACCCATTACTGTTTCACCAGCTTTTGGCCTTTCACCAACTTTAACCATAATTTCAAAGTTTTTTTCAGGGACAATTAAATCAACACGTGATCCAAATTTAATCATTCCTATTTTACTTCCTATTTCTACATAATCACCTATATTGACATATTGCACAATTCGCCTAGCTACAAATCCTGCAATTTGAATAACACCAACTTTACCATACTCAGTTTCTATTACAATTAAATTCTTTTCGTTTT
>CAYUFT010000167.1:0-2866 GCA_964444115.1 uncultured Methanobacteriaceae archaeon | reverse complement strand
ACCTTCCCCCAAAGAACCATCAATCTCAATCATTTGTTAACTCCTCTAATCAGATTCATGAATAAAATATAGTAATGAAATAAAAAAAATGAAAATATTAGTTATAAAAATATTAGTTTTTAACTAAACTATTTAAAAATTAAATTTTATCATTAAACAGATTAAAATTTAGTTAAAAATTATATTTCTACATTTCTCAGGGTCATCAACTACATTTAACAGCACATCTAGTGAATTTAAAATTAAATCAGTTAATTCATCTAGATCTAAAATTTTAGCATCCTTAGCAGCTAAATCAAACCTCACAGTGGGTGATGCTCCGGGCATTCCTACCGCAGGAATAGTTAAAATACCATAGCTCTTGAGTAAAATCATGGCCCATACAAATGAGATATCTGAAGAAGATAAATGAGTTTTAATACTTTTTTCCTCAATTTGTGATTCTAAAACATCAGGAGATATCAGAACACCAGTAGGTGTCTCTTCAAAACCTTTGAATTTAGAATTTAAAGATTTATTAAGCTCATGTTTTTTTTCTAATGAGTTTAAAAGATTTTCAGGGTTAAAACTTTCTAAGGCCCTTACCATACCTGCCACTAGAGGAGGTTGAGCTTCTAAACCAAATTGATGTGCTTTAGATTTAATTTCATTCATTAAATCTTCACTTCCAGACATCAAACCTCCACGAGGGCCATCCATAAGCTTGTCTGTACTGGTAACTACCAGATCTGCACCTAATTCAATAGCCGTTGGCTGATTGAAAATTACAGTTCTTAATCTAGCTCCAGAAGCATCATCAACCAGTACTGGGACTCCACCATCCGAAGACTTTGAATGAGATTTAGCCTTATTGATTATCTCCTTAAATTCTTTTACATCAATAACCTGGTGATCCATGGTTGATCCAGTTATAACTATTAAAGAAGTATCATCTGGTATGAAAAAGTTTTCTAAATCATCAAATTCAATGTAATTAGCACCTATAAGCTCACAACTACGAGGAATAGATGGATGAGACGGTAATTTTGGTAAATAATGAACTACATAACTTCCAGGTCTTGCAAGAGCCAATATTGTAGCCAATATGCCAGAACTTGTTCTATTAAAACCTAAAACCTTTTCTCCACCGAGATGTTTTTTCCCCATTTGAAGCAGTTGATCTTCAAAAATTGCAGGCCCCACATAAGTTTCCAAAAGTTTTAAATCCTCATCATTAAGCAAAAATCCTCCGGAAAGCCCAGTTAGATCATATAGTTTATTTCGACCATCAGATTGTATAATTTTTTTAATTATTATCAGAGAATTCTCTCTCTTTTTAACTTCGTGAATATTAGTCTCAACAATCATAAATAAAACCTCATTGGATCATGAATATTAATTCCTGGCTTAAATATTGATTATTTATAAGAAAATTATTTATAAAAATATAATTCCGGATTTACTATTCTTTAGTAACTTGGAAACAAAAATCATGAAAAAATCAATTCAATATGTAAATAAAAATAAATTTAAATCTAATATTTACTAAACAACAAATGAACAATAATTTGTCTCTATTTTTTCTAAATTATCTATTAATTATGTTTATTCGATTACAGAATTAATTAGGAGCAGATATCCATTAGATAGTCTCTTTTGGTTCACTATGGCGACCATTTTTGTCTTTTCCATTTTCAGCTTTTAATATGATAGCATCATCAGCAGAATTCTGAAGTGCCGCACTAAATCCCGGTTCTGCCCCTATAACAATAGTATCTTTTCCATTTTCTTTGGCCTTATTAATTATTGGTAAAAAATCAGCATCACGAGTCATAAGTGCTATAACATCAATATTAGGGTTATAAATTAATTCCATAGCTTCTACAGCCATATAAACATCAGTATCTCCAGCCACAACAATAGGAGTAAATCCTTGATTTACAATTGCTTCTATCAGTTTATCAGAAGCATATTGATTTAAAAGAACCTTACCCACCCTCATATTTCCATATTCCGCCATTATTCCCCTTACTAAATCTAAATTAAGGCTGAATTCTTTTCTTAACATGTTAGGACCATCAACTAACAATCCTACATTTTTTTCGTCAGCCTCCTTCCTTTTAAGGGGGATATAATCTTTTAAGGAAGTTAGTTTTTCAAAACTACGCATTTTTTGTATCCTCCAATTATTTGAAATTATTAAAAACAATGATTAAGAGAAAAAGCTAAAATTCTGATTCCTCTTTAATATTAATGCTAAAATATTTGGTTTTTCTAGAATATATAATTGTGGCAAATTTGATTATGTTCCACATAATAAACTAAAACATTATTTAAAGTTGTATCAAAGTTTTAATATTAAAATCCTGCTGTAATTCTTTATATTTTAATATTGATTTATTATTTAAATTACTTTATTTCAATTTTAAAGCCAGATATTTATTCAAAAATTTATTCAAATTTCCATCTAATCTACAAGGTAACTTTAATTAATAACTATTAAATAATTATGCCCAATTTAAGCCGCAATCCATTACCATTTATTTACAATTCTAGAATTAATTTAAAATTAATAAAAAAACATTTACTTAATAAAAAAATTTCTTTCTGATTTTAAATCAAAATATAATTAAAATAAGATAAATAATAAAATAAATCTTTAAAAGTTAAAAAATAGTAATATCTAAAAATTAAACTCTACAAGACACCAGATTTTATTTTATTATCAGATTATACAAATAAATCCATAAAAAAAAAAGTTAAAGAAACAATTTAATCATTCAATACCATAATAATTAATTTATAATAAAAAATGAAAAATCATAGAATTATTCTATTTCCAGTGAAAATTCATCCTGGAATAGATCCCCTACAACCTTCAAATCTT
>CAYUFT010000166.1:0-2881 GCA_964444115.1 uncultured Methanobacteriaceae archaeon | reverse complement strand
ATTTTGTTCTATTAATGGAACATTTGGTAATTTATTTTCTGATGAATTTAATATACTGCTGGCAGATATTCCATTCGCTGGAAGAATTGAAAAGTTAAATTCAGTTTTTGCCAGTTTCACAGCCAATTCATTTTATTCTAATCTTATTAAAAATAAAATATCTCAAAGAATATCCCTAAGCAGTGAGAATAATAATAATAATGGAACTATAATTGGAGATTTGGAAATAGGAAAACTCTTCAAAACCTTAAAAACGATTTCTTTTGACTGCAGAGTCATCCCATTATCTTTTGAAATGGTTCCTGAATATTTTAAAGGCCGCCAAGATGAAGCCTGGCGTAACTGTCTAAATGGATATGTTTACTGGACTCTTAGGGATGAAATGAATAAAGAAGAGGCAATGAAAATATTAAACGGCCTTAAAGCTGATAAAATCCACGATATCCTTTTTGAAAGAGGAATTAATATTGCAGAAGTTCCTTCATGGCAGCGAAGAGGAGTAGGTATGTATAAAGTTGATAAAATGGTTAATGGTTACAATCCCTTGTCTAAAGAATCAACCACATCTTCAAGAAGAGTGATTAAAATTGATTTTGACCTTCCTAGATTTGATAATGAATTTTTGGATAATTTTATTGAATAATCAATCTTTAAATAGAATATGTGCTTAATTAATTGTTAGATTGAATAATACCTCTTATTAGCTGATAATTTACGGTTAATCAAATTTTAAATCAATTATAAATATTTTTATTTTAATTCAGGGATGAGAAAATGAGCAGATTAGACAATTTTATTAGTTATTTACTGGGCAATGACAAGCAGAAATATGAGGCGGTGAATATTGATTCTGAAGTTCTGGATGAAATTATGGAAATTTCCAAAGAATCTTATCCTAATGAGTTTGTGGCCCTTCTCCAGGGTAAAATAAAAGATTCAGTTCTCCATATAGATGGCCTAATTTTCCTTCCAGGAGAAACATCTTCTGAAGGTGCAGTAATGAAAATATTCATGCTTCCACCAATGTCAGGGTCTATTGGTTCGGTCCATTCCCATCCAGGTTACAGCAACCAGCCCTCTCAAGCAGATTATCATTTCTTTGCAAAAAATGGCCTTTTTCATATGATTATTGCTGAACCATATAATGTGGAAAATATTGCGTCTTATAATTCATTTGGTGAAAGGACGGATTTTAATACGGTTTAATTATAAAATAATATAATATAATATAATCAAACTATATTTATTTAAACTATTTGCTATTAAAAATAAGTTCATGATTCTATAAAATAAGATGATTCCTTTTAAATGAAAAAATAAAAATATATTGAAAATGTTAGAGATACATGGAAACGGCATCTGCAACATTTTCTAGTTTAGTAACTTCTTTTAGAACGTCTTCAGGAACGGTTTGGTCCACTTTAAGCACCATAACAGCTTCCCCACCGACTTCTTGGCGTCCAACTTGCATGGTGGCAATGTTTATTCCATACTCTCCCAACTTTGTTCCAATGGCACCAATAGTTCCAGGTAAATCTTGATACTTGGCAATGAACATGGTTCCTTCTGGTTTGACATCTACCCAGTAATTGTTGATTTTAATTATTTTAGGTTCATCAACATAGGTTCCTTCCACTCGATACTCGCCGGCATCTGTTTTAACATGTAATACAATAATGCAGCGGTATCCTTCAGATTCAGACCTCTTACTTTCAGTAATTACTAGCCCTCTCCTTTTAGCAATGGATGGTGCATTAATCATATTCACAGGTTCATTTAAAATAGGATTCAAAATTCCCTGTAGTATAGTTCTGGTTAAAATATCTTTTTTAGGCATATCTGCCAGTTCACCACAGTAGGTAACATTCATTTCCTGAATATTTCCTGGAGCGGCTTGTACCACAAAGCTTCCCAGTTTTTCAGCCAGGTTAAGATAAGGTTTTAATCCAGTGTAAGTTTTAGAATCAAGAACTGGCATATTTAAAACATTTCGAGCTGATCCGCCTTTAAAAACTTCTATAATCTCATTAGCTACTATTAAAGCAGCGTCTCTTTGTGCTTCGGCTGTTGAAGCGCCTATGTGGGGAGTAACTACAATATTGTCCAGTCCTAAAAGTGGGCTTCCTTCTGGAGGTTCATTTTCAAATACATCTAGAGCCGCACCACCAATTTTGTTTTCTGTTAAGGCGACATAAAGAGCTTCTTCATCAATTATGCCACCTCGGGCGCAGTTAATTATGAAAGCACTATCTTTCATCATTTCAAAGGCCTCGGTAGAAACTATATGTTTGGTTTCAGGGGTTAAAGGTACATGAATGGTTATAACATCTGATTCTTTAAAGATGGTTTCCAGACCCACTACTTCTACTCCCAGGTCTTTAGCCACTTCTTCGCTGATATATGGATCGTAAACCATAGCATCCATACCAAATGCTTTGGACCTTATTACTACTTGTGATCCAATCCGACCCATACCAATAATTCCTAGGGTTTTGTTATTGAGCTCTAATCCCATGAATCTACTTTTTTCCCACTTACCCTCTTTAACAGATTTATCGGCAATGGAAATCTTTCTAGATAATGAAAGCATTAGTCCCATAGTCTGCTCGGCTACCGTAATGGATGTGGATTCTGGAGCGTTTACTACCATAATTCCCTTTTCTGTAGCGGCTTCTACGTCCACGTTGTCCACACCTACTCCTGCTCGAGCAATTATCTTGAGCTTTGGGGCGTTTTCAATTACCTCGCGGGTTACTTTAGTTCTACTTCTTACTACAATAGCGTCGAAATCTTTAATAACTTTAACCAGTTCTTCTGGTGTAATGCTGGTATCAACTAATACTTCAGCAACTTCTTCAAGATCAGAAATTCCTTTTTCATT
>CAYUFT010000165.1:0-2883 GCA_964444115.1 uncultured Methanobacteriaceae archaeon | reverse complement strand
GTGACATCCCCTATCCCCATACGAATAATAGGTGCATCTGGATTTTCTTCCTGGAATTTATTAACTTTCTGATTGATTTCAGCAAATATATAGCTGCTTTTAAGCAATAAATAGTTTTCATTAATTTTTACTGACATAATACTGCACTATCCTTTTTATTATAAATTGCATGAAAATTTAAATATTAAATATTTTAAATTAATATATTTTACAAATATGAATTATTTATGGGTGAAGTAGAATTTTATCTTTTCTGATGTTATTTCATCAACCCGAGCAAAACCAAATCTTTCTAATTGGACTTCATCCCCTACAGAAAGTTTTCTGCAGTCAGGTTCACAAAAACCTTCAACAATGCTTGCATCAGGCATCACCACTTCTGCGAGAATATTGTCGTCTGCAGGAACCCATTGAACTATTTGGGCCTTTAAAGAACGGGCATCTTCAAAGGATTGGCTGTGATAGATAATATTTTCACCAATAAGAGAAACATTTACAGCATCCATTAATCTTAAGATTTTTCCATCGTTTTCAACTTTAATTTCAGATCCAGATTTTTCAGAAATGGTAGTTTTTAAATCGTCCGCTGCTAAATAAACTTCACCATTAAATGGTAAATTCCGTTCTCCTCTCTCTAAAAAATCAGGGTGTAATGGCCTTTCAATAGTTTGACATGCTTCCTCTGGAACATCTTGAATATTAACCTTTTTTGGTTTCCAGACAAAGAAATAACGGTTTGCAGTCTCCTCAAGGATATGACGATTTAATCCATAAACTTTTTTCCAACTTATAATTGAATCAGAAATTTTAGTCCCAATTTCCTTCATTAACTCTTGAATGGAATCTGGAGTGATTCCTCTTCGGGCAATGGCCCTAATAGTTCCTAAGCGAGGGTCATCCCATCCCCAGTATTTCCCTTCTTCAATTCCAGCACGTGCTTGTGAAGTACTTAAGGCCACATCATCCATTTTAAGTCGTCCATAATGAATAAATGCTGGAATTTCCCATCCAAAGTGGTTGTAAAGATAAGATTGTTTTTCTGAGTTGGCCAAATGGTCTTTTCCTCTTAAAACATGAGTTATGCCCATTAAATAATCATCTACAGCCACCGAAAAATTCATCATAGGATAAATTTTGTATTTGAAGCCAATTCTAGGATGTTCAGCATCTACAATCCTCATAGCCACCCAATCACGAATCGCAGGGTTTTTATGATTTAAATCCGTTTTAACTCTTAAAACAGCGTCACCTTCGGACATGTTGAACATCTCTTCCCAAGATTTGAGATTTTCTTCTACTGATGAGTCCCGACATGGACAAGCTTGACAATTATCCTTTAACTTCTTGAATTTTCCCCCATCACAAGAGCACATATAAGCGTGGCCTAATTCAATGAGTTTTTTTGCATAATCATAATATATAGGAATTCTATCACTTTGAATAAATGTTTCATGATATTCAACACCCATCCAAGCCAGATCTTCAGGAATCATTTCATATGCATCCATGTAAACTCTACGCGGATCTGTATCTTCAATACGCAGTACTAATTTGCCATTGTACCGCTTTGCATATTCCTGGTTTAAAACAGCTGCCCGAGCATGACCAATGTGCAGCGGACCACTAGGGTTAGGTGCGAATCTTAAAACAACATTTTCATGAGGTTCTGGCAGATCACTTAGGCCTTTTTCTTCAGTTTTCTTTTTTTCTTCTACTTTTCCACCTAATTTTTCAAGTTCTAAAGATTGATCTTCAAAGTTCATAGAATTGACTTTTTCGACTACTGATTTTGTTAGTGGAACAATTTTTTTGGATTCTTTTCTGAGTTCCGGCTCAGAACTCATAATTGAACCAACAACAGCCCCTTCATTGGCCTTACCCTTGTGTTTAACTGCATTAATTAGAGAATATTTATAAATCACATCTTCTAAATCACTCATAGAACCACCCGTTGATAGATTTCTATCTTTAAATATTGAAAATAACCATGAATTTAAATTCCAGTGCACTTAACTAATTAGTTTTTACTATTATTGGAACCATTAAATCGTTAGAAATCTGACATTAATATATAAAATATAATAAATTGAATTAATTAAAATATAATAATATATGATTTAAAATTTTTATAAGAATTAATAAAATTTAAGAAAATTCAATAATTTAAACTAATTATATAATTTTTAGATATGCTATTATTTATTTTAATCTTAGAATAAATTAATTCTGATTAAATCTTCTTAAATTAATTTTAGGCAACAATTAATTTAATTACTTTTTTTAGTAAAATATTTTAATGCTGCCTTTGTAAAACAAAATCTGCAATTAATAGAAGTGCATCTTTTGCTTCAGAATCATCCAATATATCGAGTAGTTGCTTAGCTTTCTTCACATTATCAAGGGCCAAGTCATGAGC
This sequence comes from uncultured Methanobacteriaceae archaeon, assembly GCA_964444115.1. Lineage (GTDB taxonomy): Archaea > Methanobacteriota > Methanobacteria > Methanobacteriales > Methanobacteriaceae > UBA349. The sequence continues at coordinate 467 of CAYUFT010000165.1, read as the reverse complement.
ATATTGAATGGAACCATATTTTTCAAAGATACTTATGGCCTCATCTACCCTCTCAGGATTATTTTCTTCAAGTATGCTAATTAAAGTTTCTTTATCTTCTGGAGAAGCCCCAGATAGTGCATTAACTACCATTAAAGTCATTTTTCCTTCAACTATGTCACTGCCCACTGGTTTACCTAATGATTCTTCATCGCTTATAACATCCAGATAGTCGTCTTGTATCTGGAAAGAAAGACCAATTAATCTACCATACTCAGATAAAGCTTCCACTTGCTCAGGAGTTCCTCCACCCATAATAGCACCGGCTTTGGTAGCAGCAGCTATTAGTGCAGCGGTTTTTTTGTAGATCATATTCATGTATTCAGACTCTTTAACATCGAATTTTTCCTCAAAACTCATATCACAAGCTTGACCTTCACATATTTTTATACATGAATCAACTACTACTGCTAAAGCTTCATTAACTC
>CAYUFT010000164.1:0-2921 GCA_964444115.1 uncultured Methanobacteriaceae archaeon | reverse complement strand
CCTGGTCATTACCGAATTCATTATAACTGGAATCGGGGTGGTGCTTCTCTCTACCATGGATGCTCATACGCCGTATTATCTGCTGGTAGTATATTCCACTATTCTGGGCATTGGTTCTGGAATGGCCTATCCCTTATTCAATATAACTGCCCAGAATGCATTTACCCTGCGAGATATAGGCATTGTAACTGCTTCCATGCGGTTTTTCAGAAATATTGGTACTATTGTGTTTGTTCCTGTATTTGGATACATGATGAATCTCACCCTGATGAGTTCGGCCGCTGCTTTAGGTAAAACTCAAGCTCTGGTAATTTCTATCCAGAATATTTTCTTTTTGGCCATAATACTGGCCCTGGTAGGATTAATAGTGGCCTTCTTCCTTAAAGAAATACCTTTAGGTGAAGATTCTCCTGTATCACCGGTGGAATTTCCTGATGGGTGGGTAGAGAAAGTAGACTAATTATTTAATTTTTAATTTATATTTGTTAATGGAGATATAACAAGATGATTAAAATAGCAGTAACTGGTGCTAATGGAAGAATGGGCACTAAAATAATTAAAAACATTCTAAAACAGGATGATATGGAAGTGGTGGCGGCCCTGGGATCACCAGATACTCCGCTGGAAGGAAAAGATGTGGGGGAAGTAATAGGGGTAGGAAATGTAGGTGTTCCTATAAATGGTGCCCAAAAACTTTTCGAGGTCTTAAAGGAAAAAAGGCCTGATGTCCTGGTTGATTTCACCAGGGCCCATATCGCCACCAATAACATTAAAATTTCAGCAGTATGCGGAGTTAATGTAGTGGTAGGCACCACCGGATTATCATATGAGCAATTAGCTGAGATAAGGGAAGCTGTAGAAAAAAATAGGATAAAAGCAGTTATCTCACCCAACATGGCCATCGGGGTGAATGTATTCTTTAAAGTCATTGAAGATCTGGCCAAGATTCTAAATGATTATGATATGGAAATAATAGAAGCCCACCACCAACATAAAGCAGATGCACCATCAGGAACTGCCCTTAAAGCTTATGAAATCATGGCCCAGGCACTGGGAAGAGATAAAGATGATACTTTTGTCCATGGTAGGCAGGGAATGGTAGGGGAGCGAACTCCCGGAGAACTAGGAATACATGCCGTTCGTGGTGGAGACATCATAGGCGATCACACCGTACTCTTTGCCGGAGAAGGGGAACGGATTGAAATAATTCACCGGGCCCACAGCCGGCAGTCATTTGTGACTGGGGCCATGAAGGCCGTTAGATATGTGATTCAGGCCCCCGATGGGGTGGTGTGTGATATGGGTGATGTTTTGGGTGTGGAATGAGAATCCACATAATGGATTAATATTATTCTGATATTGAAATTGGATAAGATTATAGTGCCGTATTTGAAGAAAAGGATAGTTTAAGGTTATTAAGTTGGAACAGTTACCAATTAATTTATTTTACTCAATGACTTATTTTCTCTCAAAATAAGTTAATTCCATAGAATAACCTTTAATCATCACATCAACATTATTAACTTTATCTGAACAAGATTTTGATATTCCTCGTGGACTAAAAGCACCATGAGGCACAAAAACTATTTTATTTAACTCTTCATTAAGATAAGTAAATTTTCCAACATTGAAGATATTCAGGATTAATTTTTGTAAAATAAAAACGCAGGACCCTCTAAAATCAAAAGGAGTGAAAATTACTTTTTCTTTCCATACCCACCTTTTCCCAGTAGCCTGTTTATATATAATTTTCAGACTTTCATCATGTTTTTCAAATTTAATTTTATCATCTTTTTCTTGTATTTTAAATCCTCTTTCTTCTGGAATAACCACCAAGCCATGCTTAAATGAATTATATTCATAAACTTCAAGTAACTCTTTAGCGGCCCATTGAACCCACTCTTTTAGCCCATTTATAATTTCAGAGCTATTTTTAATATTCAAATGTTTATTTCCAGTGAAAATATAACATACCGCTTCATCATAAGTCAAATCATCTCTACCTAAATCAAATCTATCTTTAGATAATTTTTCTAAAACTTTTTTAAAATTTATATAAGATATGTCTCTATGGAGTTCTAGCCAAGGACATTTAGGTATCGTTATATGTGCAAGAAATAGTCGTAAAAACGTTTCAATGCAATGATAATACATTACAGATAACTCTAATTTACCAAAGATTTCTAAATCTTTTTTGCTTATTTGGAATGGATCTACCTCTAATTTTCCAAAAACAATATTATTATCTGGTCCATTGATTGTTTCTAAAATATTAGTGGGGTTTTGAATTAAATTAGCAGTGACTGCAAACTTAATAAAAAAATATTGCGAAAAATACTCATGATAAAATTCTTTATTTAATTTTTCATATTCATAAGGCACTAAATCGTCATCAGGATTTTTTCTTATTTTTTTAGCCATTTATTGACCCCTTATGTTAACAATTTTAAATTATTGGTAAGTTTATAATTTAGAATAAAAATTAATAAATCACTCGCAAAACACCACACCACTATCCTTCAAGGCCAAAAGTCCTCAACTAACAGCCCTCTTAACCAACTCAATAACCCTGGCCTCTTCCTCGGCACCTAATTCCATAATAGCAAAGGCCGTGGGCCACATATGGCCTTCATCGAGGTTGGCATTTTCATTGAAGCCTAAGGTGGAGTACCTTGTTTTGAACTTCTGCGAGTTTTGGAAAAAGCAGATGACCTTGCCGTCCTTGGAATAGGCCGGCATTCCGTACCAGAGCCTCGGTATGAGGTCTGGTGCAGTGGCCTTGATGATCTCATGGATTCGCTGTCCCATGGCCCGATCTGGTTCTGGCATCTCAGCGATCTTGGCCAGTACAATTTTTTCCCCGTTTTCATTATTTTGTTTAGCTGTTTTTTTCATGAATTCACCCTAATTCATCGTATATC
>CAYUFT010000163.1:0-2933 GCA_964444115.1 uncultured Methanobacteriaceae archaeon | reverse complement strand
TCCAGATGTAAGGTTATAGATTCACCTTCAACATATTCAAAGGTTATATTTACATTTTGAGGTGTTCTATTTGTGGGATGTCCATTTAAAATAGTTTTTGGAACTTCATTTAATATTCTATCTATTAAATGATCTCTCATATTTAATAAACGTTGATTTTCATCTTCATTTACTAATTGGATTGCTTTAGCAAATCCAACAGCTCCAGGAATATTTTCAGTTCCCCCTCGTAGATTAAATTCTTGAAAACCACCATCCATCCATTTTAATAGTGGAGTACCCTTACGTATATATAATGCACCAATTCCTGCAGGGCCATGAATAGTATGGGCTGAAATTGAAATAAGATCTGCAGGGATTTTGTTTAAATCAATAGGAATTCTGGTAAATGAATGTGTAGCATCTGTGTGAAAAAGAACTCCTTTTTCTTTACAAATCTTTCCAATAGTTTTTAAATCTTGTAGAGTACCTATTTCTTGGTTAGCATGTTGAATAGATACTATTATTGTCTCGTTAGTAATTGAATTTTTTAGATCTTCTGGACTAATAAAACCCTCCGGATTGACATCAAGAAATTTAACTTGGAAACCTAGTTTTTCCAGAGATTTAGCTGTGTTAAGAACTGAAAAATCTTCTATTGATGATGTAATGACATGATTTTTTATTTCGTCTTCTTTGTCCAAATTTTTTTCAATTTCACGTTTTTTTCTTTGAGCCCAAGCCATCAAAGTTCCTTTTAAAGCAATATTGCTTGATTCGGTATTTCCAGAAGTAAAGATTATTTCTTCTTTAGAAGCTCTTAATGTGTCTGCTACGATTTTACGGCTATTATCGAGTATTTCTCGTGATTCAATTCCCATTGAATATCCTGATTCAGATGTAGGAATAGCATAATTTTCAAAAAAGCATTTTTGCATCTCTTCCAATACTCTTTCATCGAGGCGGGTCATTGAAGCATTATCTAGATAGGTATAATTGTTTAACATCTTTTCACCTGTTTAAATTTGAATTAATTAAAATTTAATAAAATATTTATTAAATATAATTTCTTTCAGAAAAAATTTAATCATATGAAAAGAGTTATTTCTGAGTCTCTGGCTTCTTTAATATAAGTACCAACGGCACCATATTCATCAATTAACTCTTGCTGAAGACCTTCTTTTCCAATACTCATTATTTCCATGGTCATTTCACAAGCGATTATTTTACCACCAAGGTCTTTATAATCGGATAATAACCTTTCTAATGATGCCACGTTGGCTTTTTTCATTCTATTTTTAATCATCCATTTGCCAAGGCCTAAAAAATTCATTTTGGATAATGCTCCTTTTTCTAGGCCTCCTTTTTTAAGGCGCTCTAAGCCCCAAAAAGTAAAATATAATGAAGCTTCCATACCCATGGAAAGAGCACCATTGGCAATTATCAAAGCACTGTATATTTTATCCATATCTCCACTATGGACGATTATTGTCGCTTTTTGACTCATAAAATCACCTTTTGATTTTTATTTTCCATATCCCATCATTTTCTTCCACACTTATCAATTCTAAGCCTAGGGCTTCTACAGCCATAGGTATCTCTTTTTTGGAAACAGCATGGGTTCCGATTATTTCTACAATATCTCCTGGTGAAGCTGTTCTTAATGCTTTTCTGGCCTCAACTAGAGGTATGGGACATGTTTCTCCTTTAACATCTACTTTTAAGTTACTCATAGAATCTCCCCTATTGTAATTTAAAAATTCATATTAATATTATGTTTTTTGAATAATATTTAACTTCCGAAAAATAGCTATTTTTAGTAATTAAACATATTATTTTAGATAATTTCAAAATAAATTAAATTATTATTTAACTAATTATTTAAAGAATAAAACTTAATAATTTAATCTCTAATATTATTCTAGATATTTTTAGAATATGCGCAGAAGAGTGGTGGTAATTTTTTCTTAAAAAACATATGCTGAATGCTATTTTTTAAAATAATAATCAATTAATATTAGTTGATTTATTGATTAATTTAACCTATTACGCATATTCTTTAATATCTGTTTTTTTGGAGATAGTAGTTATCTACACATTTTTAGCACCTCTAAGGGCTATACCATACTTAAATCTATTGGTTTGTGTTGTTTTATTTATTGGTTGTGTATCTACACATTTCCAACGCCTTTTTTTTCTTAATCGAATGTAAAACGGGTAGGATCAGCATTTTTGATTAAATCATTCGATTAAGATTATTATTTACTATCAGGGTAAACAACGATTTATTATAACAATCGTTATATTTTCCCTATTATAACAATTGTTATATTTATATATAAATATTTCGATTTACTCATAAAATGAATAAAATAAATTATTATTTTTAAGATCATTTGAAAATTAAATAAATTGAGATTATTTTTTAGTTTTAACCGAATTAAAAGAGCTTTTTATAGATTTCAACCAAGGTTTAATCATATTTTCTGGTTCTTTTTTTTCATCAAGTTCTTCTTTGCGTTTGATAATTTGGTATTGATTATTTACAAAGTGGTCTAGCCAGTCTGCTAATTCATATTCTACTAAATCTTCAAAAAATACCCAAGCATAACCTTCATGTTCATCACTTAATTTAAGTTCACCATCAATTATATTTCCGGACATGATAATATGAACGGCCCTTATCACATGCAAATTTTGTTCTGAAACACCTACCACATGATCAAGACAGATTTTCAGATTAGTTTCCTCAAATACTTCTCTTAACAGTGCTTGATCAAAAGACTCCTCCGGATCCACTTTACCTCCAGGAAATTCCCATTTTCCAGGATTTGTTTTTGAATCTGTTGATCGTTTAATAATCAAAATTTTTCCGTCATCATCACTTAATAATGCTCTAACGGCCAATCCATAAACGAGGTTTTGCATGATTCCTACCATTTTATAACCTTTTT
>CAYUFT010000162.1:0-2937 GCA_964444115.1 uncultured Methanobacteriaceae archaeon | reverse complement strand
ATATACAAAGCTATTAATGCAGACATTCCAAATCCTATAACATTAAGGTAAAGAAGTCTTTCTGATCTATCTTGAGCTAGTAAAACTCTTATAGCCATTATAATAACTATTATTCCTACAATCTCAATCAACATTATTTATCATCCTGTTAAAGAATTTATTTAATTATTAAGATATATTTTAAGTATGTTTTAGATATTTAATTTCATTTTGTATTAATGAATTAAAAGTACCTATTAGATATTTAATTTCATTTTGTATTAATGAGTTATGGGTAAAATTTTATTTTTTAGGTTAATTTGGTATGTCTGCCCATTTTTTTAGCAATGGAACCCAGTAATCTTGATGCCAGAGGGTGATGAACACCTTGAATAGTGGTGATAGCAATTATCATTCCCACAATGAACATAGCTGGTGTTAAACCAATTACAGAACAGACCGCAATAATTATGGTAATAGTTAAGGCTCCAGTGGTACCAGCATATCCTGGATCAGCGCAAAGACGATTTCCAATGAAAACCAGTAATGCAGCAATGAATCCACCTTCAGGAATTCCAATTAAGTAGCATCCTACTGCCCCTAAAAGAGTACCTGCCGAAGCATCAGGAGAACAAACAATGTTTCCCTGGAAGAATCCGCCTGCCAGGTCGCCGCCTCGTTTTTTAACATTTCGGCCTATAACATCAGCCCCTTTCACTCCCGGAGCTTCAGGAAGACCCATCCAGGTATCAATTAAAACAAAATTAAGCCAGGTGATAATAGCTGCTAGGGCAACTCCTAGTAATTCATTCATTTGATTCCTCCGATTTGGGTCTAGGGAAAGCATCTTCCAAGAGATATTTAGCAAAAAATGCAGTTAGAATACCTATTAATATAGCAAGATCCATACCCTGATAGAAACCTCTTATTCCTAGTTGGAAAAAGATGGCCAGTAAACCTAAAGCAATGACCGCAGTAGGAAACACGGCACTAACCGTCCATGACTGCCGCATTGGCCCTTCAGGAAGTAAAGGTAATTTTATTATTAGACCTATTCCTATGGCCGAACCCACCACCAGCAAGTAGCTGATTAATGTGTACATTTCATTAGCATGAATAATCATGTTAAATGGATAATACTCCGCAATATATAAATGTTTTTACTTGGCTTTTATCTATTAAAAATAATTATAAATAATAAAAACTTCTATTGAATTCTAATATCAGTTAATTTCTTCTAAAACTAATTTAAATATAGATTTTTATCATTCTTACCGTCTTTATCTTATTAAATAACAATATAATTAAAATTAAAGATTTAAAAATAATATAACGGTGTTAAATAATATCTAATTAGGAAAACGTATTTTTAAGAAATATGGTGATAATTTAAAAGATAAAACAAGGATTATAGAATAAATAAGAGAATATAAGTGAAATAAAAAGCATTAAAAATCTTAAATCCGCTAAAATATAACAATTGCTATTTAAATTTACATAATTGGTCAGAATTTTATTAATAATAATTAGAGAATTTTTTGGGATAATTAATTTATAGACGTGATTCAAAATTGGGTTAATTTTTATTTTAATAATTAATGAAATAAAATTATTAGATGATTTAATGATTAATATTAAAATTAATAACAAGCTATATAATATATAAGTCAATTATGTAAGATAATAATTATTATCTAAATTATTATAGCTTTTATATTAATTAATAGCTTTTAATAAATAGTTAGAATGAGAGGAATTGAATGGAAAATCAGGAAATAAATGAAAATCCAGAATTATCTATTAAAAGCGACATAATAGTTCTAGTTGCTGCTGCTATTAGTCTATTTATTCTTAACTGGAACCTCAATATTATTAATCTAAAAATAATTGCCGGAATAATTTTAGTCATGGCCACCGGCTATGGATTAAGTATCATATTTTTCCCCAAGAAAAATGATATTGATTTTTTGTCCAGATCAATATTATCTCCAATTTTAGGAATATTTTTAATAGGTTTTTGGAGCATTTTATTGAATTATACGCCTTATCACGGAACCACCACATACTATGGACTTGCTATAATTCCAATTTTATTAATATTATTTAGTATTAGAACTATTAGATTTTTAAGGTCCAAGGAATCTATTTCTAATTTTTCAATTAAAAGGAATGCTAAAAATAAGGCCACTATCAAGGAAAATAAAAATAACAATTTAAATACAGCTAAAGCTGCTGCTAAAGCTGAAAAAGAAAAATTAATGAAAATAAATCAAAAAATCAATACCACAGAAACAGTTACCTCCAAATACTCCTCAAAAACAACAGACAAAACATCTTCCAAATACTCCTCAAAAACAACAGGAATGCCCAGACCCCCCAGTTATGGTAAGAAATATATTGATAAAAGTAAAGCTACCCCCTCAGAATCAAAAAATAATAGTAAACCAGATAAATCAAAAAATAGATGGTCCTTAAAATCTCAGGAAGATTCCAAAGTTGATAAATCATCAGAAAAAATAGATGTAATTAAAGTTAAAAAATCCATGAAGGATATAATTCTGGTTCTTATTTTAACCGTGCTATGTGGAATTTTAATATTTTTACCTCAAACTTCAAGTTCCATTAAAATGCTATTTATAATACTACTTCTTTTCTTTATATTTGGTTACTCTGTGCTATCTGGACTATTCATTAAATTTTCGGACCAAAGATTGTTAAAAAAGATCATTTACAGTGTTTTATTGAGTACTGGTATTATTTTAAGTCTGTGTGCTTTATTAACCTTCTTCAAAATTCACCCCCCATCCACATATTTCTTAGCAGTTATTCTGGTTATTTCCTTGGCCATGGGAATTTTAGGATACCTAAGAAAGACTAGGCATCATAAAAAAGTAAAACAAAGTTTTAGATATGATAAAAGTGAATTAATTTCAGAAAAAAGTGAATTTAATGTTTTAA
>CAYUFT010000161.1:0-2947 GCA_964444115.1 uncultured Methanobacteriaceae archaeon | reverse complement strand
ATACTTTTTGATTTGTGGTTTTAGCTGAAATTACAGGGGTATTTGGTTTGATAATCGCATTTTGTATATGGTGGAGTTATTTTGAAGAAGCAAAAGGTGCTGAGGCCAAAGTAACTGAATCTGGAAATAAGGTTAGTAAATACCAGTTATGGTTATATTCACACTTTCCATTACTTTTAGGAGTAGTAACTATTGCTATTGGTATAAAACACGTCATATATTTGGACCTAGAAGAATTCCTACCATCTTATGAGGCATGGCTTCTTTGTTTCTCCCTGGCCCTAACCTTTTTATCCTTAAATTTTATCCATTTATCTTCTTATAGCCTTGAAGAGTGTAAAAATAGGGTATTAATTATATTCCGGATGCCTTATTATACTGTTATAATACTGGTTTTAATGACGGGATTTTTAGGAAATTTAGTTCCAGGATGGGCCTTTTTAGGAATTTTAACTGTTTTATGTTTGATAAAGGTTATTATTTCCTTAAGGGAAGTTCCAAAAGACCTGGTTTGTGAATTATGAATATATTTATGCTGTGTATCAACAAAAATTAATCTAGAATGGCCCATATTTAATGGAACTCAACTACAAAGAATCTGGCCATGGATTCCCTATAATATTCCTCCATGGTCTTTTTGATGATTTAAATTTCTACGAACCTATAATTCCAGAAATATCCAGATTATCGAACTATAAGTATTGATTTATTAGGTCATGTAGGTCCCCTAAAAAAACTCATTATTCCATGGAATTATTTTCTGAGGAGATTTATATACTTTTAAAAACCTTGAAAATCTCAAAGGCCCATTTCATTGGTTTTTCGTGGGGTGGGGCTGTTGCCCAACAATTGGCTGTGGATCATCCACATTTGGGTTCTTCTCTAATTTTAATGTCTAGTTTTAGTTTTGTTGATGCATATTTAGAGATAAAACTTCTTAAGAAGAATCTTCGAAAATGCTTACAAGAAAAACGCTTTTCCATTTTCTATGATGAAATACTACCCTTGGTTCTAACACCGACGGTAATTGAAAAGAGTAAAGCAACATTGGAAGAAGTGAACAATTAAAAATGGAAACCGAATCTGTAAATGATTTGATAAATATTATTGATGCGTGTCAGATTTTAACCTGAAAAATAATCTGTATAAAATAAAACAGCCAGTATTACTAATATGTGGAGCTGATGATTTTTTAACTCCTTTGTATCTGGCCGGCAAACAAATCTCTTGATAAAACACTCAAAAATTAAAATTTTAGACGATACCAGTCATAATCTACTAATTCCATCCAATATTCCTGAAATCATTGATATGGTGATGGATTTTCTAGATTAGCATTAAGGTGTCCCATTTATAACATTAAAACTTATTTATCCACATTGAATATTTAGATTTCATATTTTATTCACTTTTTAGTTTTTAATAAAAGGATATGCACAGTAACTGCTATTCCCACTAAAATTAGTATTATATATAGATTTTTCTGATTAAAAAATAATAGAGACCCTAACAAGCTGATCCACAAAAATAAAATGCTTTTTATTTTAACGTCTAATGGAACGCCCTTTTTATTTTTATAATTTTCAATATAACTTCTGAAATATCTATTTTTCATAATCCATTGTTCAGCTTTCTTGGAACTTTTACTAAAACAAAAAAATGCGGCTAAAATAAACGGAGTAGTGGGTAATACTGGAATAATTATTCCAACGGCACCTGTGCTTAAAAATGCAGTTCCCAATATCAGAAAAAAAAATTTTTTAGTTTTCATTTGACCCACATTTTGTTTGGATAAATCCATATTTGATTTTTTCATTTTAAATTGTATATTAAATGCAATAAATCAAAAAAGTACTGAATAATTTACTCATGATTTAATAAATCAATTTATTTAGTACTATCTCGTGAATTTTACTACAAAATTTAATCTAAATTAACTATTACATATGGATGTTCTTGTTAATATATGGTTTAGAAATTAAAATTAGGTAACACATATTCTTCGTTAAACAGTACTATAACGAAGACATTATTTTCTATGAAATATTGTTTGAAAATTGAGAATTTAGGGATGTGTTTTTCAGGATAATTTTTGCATTGTAAGAATTTTATTAGATTCATGTTTTTTTTGAATAATTATTCTACAAGGGTCATATTTTGTGAATTTCAATAAATAAAAATTCAATAAAAATTATTTATACCATTCTTCCATTTTATCATTAACTGCTTTAAAAGTTGGTTCAAAAAGAAATATGTCACCATGTAATGCTTCATTGATTTGAACAATATTTATTCCTTCAGATTTTAATTTATTGCATTCAGAGATAATTTCTGGAAGATCACGCGAACCATGCAGGATAAAAACTTTATCATCTTTGATTTGATATTTGGGAAGGTTATTTAAGATGTTAAATATATTAGAATTTGATTTACTCACCCTATAATCCCTCATTTCTTCAATTAATTCTTGAGTTTGGGGACTGTAGGTTTTATTTAATGCGGGAGCAATTCCAATGGCATAATCCGCACTACTTATAAGTGAAAGGCGGCCGCCTAATGAATGCCCTATCGATGTGACTTTTCCGAATTGTCTAAAATAAGAAATAGAAGCTTCCAAGTCTAACAATATATTTTCATCAAGATCCAGTGGATGTTCGCCATGGCCTCTAAGATCTATAGCTCCGGTCATGAATCCTTGTTCTGCTATGCGCCAGGCCAGCCCTAAAGTTTCTTCTTTAAAACCACCATATCCATGAACCACCACGGCAGCCCCTACATACTTTGTTGGTTTTAAAATTGCGCATGGGACTTTAAAATCTTCACCGTTTATTATTTTTCTTTCAATCTCCAATTGAATCACTGGAATATGATATGTTTAAAATAGATATTATTTTTAATCATTTAGAATTATCCATAATTATTTTAAAAAGCAATTATTTTCCTTAAA
>CAYUFT010000160.1:0-2976 GCA_964444115.1 uncultured Methanobacteriaceae archaeon | reverse complement strand
TTTTTTAGTTATTAGGAAATTTACCAAAAAAAATTTTTATTTTGAGAAATTTTTAAATAATTATAATTAACTTAATCTTGAAATTATTCAAATAATAATATTTCATTGAATTGTTTATTCCTTAAATTGCTTATTTTAAGATTATAATCACGAAATAAATGTCAATTAAAAATGAAATTAAAAAAAGAGTAGCTACATTAATAATGGCAAAATTCGTGGCGATTTTTTTTGCCGAAGGCCTTTTTATCAACTCGATTATTCCTAAAATTACTGAAATAATGGATATTAATGCCAATATTTGGAAGTTTATATTCGGGGGAAATATATGGAGATAGGGTATTAGTAAAAATGAGGTGGTGGCCAATATAGCAGAAATTCCAATAATTTTAAAGCCAAAAGGGCGACCATAAGATACAATTAGATTCTTTTTACCCCCTAATTTATCTCCTTCCATATCTGGGATTTCAAAACTGCAAATAAATATTAACTGGAAAAAAATAATGGGAATGCAGAAAATCCAGAATGGCAGATTTAAAGTTCCCATCAATGTAAAATAACCCGCGCCTAGAAATATAATGACGGCTATTATATTGCCTAACTCTCCTAAATTGCGATAAGCTAATTTTACGGGTGGTGCAGTATAAAACCAGGCTAAAAGATTTCCAAATAGTAAAAATAAGAAATAACTTAGGGGATAGTTAAAAATTATAATAAATAATGCCGCCAGCGAAACAGATAAACTCATTAGTGCTATGGAGAACCATTTAGAAAATTCTTTTAATTCTGGATTTTCCACCAGAATTCCACTGCCTCCGGATATGGGGGTGGGATTATTAAATTTGTCCAATTCACTATCAAAGTAGTCATTACTGTAATGTACAGATAGATGGGCCAGCATCAAAATTACATATCCTAATAAAAACTTGTTTAAAACAAAGGGTGCACTAATTAAAATGGCAAGAAGGGCACCCATGGTAAAAATAAGAAAATCCCCAACTAAATATTGTGGCCTACCTAATTTTACAATTTTTTTAAAAAGATCTGCTTTAGAATCAATGTTTTTCATGTTATTGCCCAGAATATTTTAAGGAATAGGTATAAATACTCACTAATCATATTATTTATCTATTTTCACTCAGTTCTTTTAAAAATAAACTAGGAATTGTTTATTTCATTAAATATATAAAATAACAATTAATCAAGATTATTGCAGTAAAAATAGACGCAAGATTATATATACAGTATGGGGTAGCGGTTTTTTTATGCACTGGCCTTTTTATAATTTCAATTATTCCTAATATTAATGGAATCAATGATATTAGGGTCAATAACTGGAAGTTTATGATTGATGGAAATAAGTGGGTATATGGCATTAATATGAAGGATAATGTGGCCAAAAAGGATGCCATAGCTACTAATTTGAAGCCAAATGAACGACCACGTGTAGCAATCCATGTATTTTTACCACCAAGTTTATCTCCTTCCATATCTGGGATTTCAACACTGCTGGTAAACATCAACTGCCAGAATATGATGGGAATTGCAAATATCAAAAAAGTGAGATCCAAAGTTCCCATTAATGTAAAATAACCCAATCCTGGAAATAAGAGGCCAATTGCAGTATTCCCAAACTCACCTACGCCTCGGTATGATAGTTTAAGTGGTGGGGCGGCATAAAACCAGGATAATAGATTTGCAAAGATTACAAATATTATAAACCAGTACGTGTAAGAAAAAATGATGGTAAAGGCTACTGAAAGAGTAATGGCTAATAATATTAGGGTTATAGCAATTTTTTTAGATAATTCACGCCACTGTGGATTCTCTATTAGAATTCCACTGCCTCCGGATATGGGGGTGGGGGTGACAAATTGGTCTGCCTGGTAATCGAAGTAATCATTGTGGTAATGAACAGCCAGGGTAGATAAAAATAAAATGGCATAACCCCATATAAATTTGTCTGAAATAAAATTAGCACCAAGTAAAATGGCCAGCAAAGCACCCATACTGTAATAAAAGAACAAACCCACGGCAAATTGAGGCTTTCCTAATTTGATTATTTTAAATAAATTTTTGGAGTTATAAACATTAATAAAATCACCTTCAAAAAGATATAATATTAGTTAGATGCAAAATTTTGCATTACTATTTCATCAGGCCCTAAATTAGAACGGTTGTTCCCTTTTTTACTATTATCGGTACATCCTGAAATAATAACTGCTCCGGATATAATAACGAAAACTAATAATCGAATACATCATATTCATAACTGCCTCCTCGTTTAGGATAATGTATCAATAGTTATAATTTGTTTTCAGAGCTTAAAATGTTATTTAAAGTGGAAATGTTACTTTAATCAATATGATCAAATAATTCCATATACACTTTTTAAAAAATTATTATTACTAATGAAATTCAAATATATACAAAAAAGGGGTGATTATATGAATAGAGTAATTCACTTTGAAATACCTGCAGAAAATCCAGAACGGGCCATAAAATTCTATGAATCTGTGTTTGGATGGGAAATAACTAAATGGGATGGACCATTTGATTACTGGTTAATAAAAACTGGTGAAGAAGGTGAACCTGGAATCAATGGGGCCTTAATGACTAAAGAAATGGGGGACATAGTTAAAAACACCATTGCTGTTGAATCTTTTGATGAATTTGCTGAGAAAATTCAAAAGAATGGTGGAACCATGATCACTGAGAAAATGAGTGTGCCTGGAATTGGGGTCATGGCCGCCTTTGAGGATACTGAAGGGAATATTTCAGCTATAATGGAGCCGATTATGGAATAGTTCCATTGAATATTTATTAATTTTTTATTATTTATTCTGTAAAATATTGCATCTTTTTAAATTAAATATCTATAAAATTAATTAGTAAAAATATAATATTAATAATTCATTACAATGGGAAAATGTGTTGATTTTCATGAATATTTTAATTGCAGAAACAGAATCTAGCACT
>CAYUFT010000159.1:0-3002 GCA_964444115.1 uncultured Methanobacteriaceae archaeon | reverse complement strand
ATTATGCTCTTTATTGTCAACCACTTTCATCTGGCAAAGAGCTAATTTTATTTTATTATTCATTTTATCTCCAAATGATTATTCTATAATTATTCCATAAATTTTCGTTTGTTCTTGGTATTTTACATTCAATTATTTTTACTTATTTTTCTATTTTCTGCAGTATTTTAAATATTCTCAATTAATTTATTTTATTAAAAATAATTCCAAAAAGATTTATGTTTATAAAACAATTTTTAGTTTGTTATAAAAATAATAATTTTAATCCAGTTATTTTTATCAATTAATATCATAAATAATGAGATAATTAATATTTGTGTGGAAATATGCTTATAAACAAAGATAAATGGTATGATAAATATTTTCGAGGCGAAAATGAGAATATAAAGACCATTTTATTAATACTTGCAGTATCTATGGCGGTTTTCAGTTGGTCTTTCAGTGCAGGGACTGTAACCATAGGGCTACCTTTAATGTCTCAATACCTCGATATTAGTACTTATATGGCATCATGGATAGTTATTATTCATTTATTGATTTTAACCAGCTTTTTATTAATATTTGGGAGATTAGGTGATATTTTAGGTATAAAAAAGATATTTTTAACTGGTGTGTTTATTTTCACCATGGGATCTTATTTGAGTGGTTTATCCATTGAATTTTATCAACTATTGCTTTCTAGAGCACTACAAGGGGTTGGTTCGGCTATGCTTCTTTCTTTGGCCCCGGCAATAATATCTCATCACGTAAATCCAAATTCACAAGCAAAAGCATTCGCGGCTATTTCTGTTGCAACCACAATTGCTCTGGCCTTTGGTTATGGTATAGGTGGATATGCCATAACTTACTTTGACTGGAATTTCATTTTTCTTATAACTGTTCCCATGGGTATTTTAAGCTTATTTATGGGATATTTTTTCATTCCCAATGATTCAATAATAATTCAAAAAAATTATCTTAAAAATGAATTTGATATCGTTGGTGCCTTTTTAGTACTTATATTCTTGATATCATTCATATTATCTATTTATGAGACTCAAAATAGTGGCTTGATTTCTTTCAATTTCTTAATGGGTATTTTAATTTCATTAGCACTTTTTACAATACTTTTTAAATGGGAATCACGCCAGAAAAAACCTATTTTAGACATTAAACTTTTAAAAAACCCTTCACTATTTTTCCCAATACTTGCGGCTTTCATGATGACCTTTGTTTTAATGGGAACTATTTTTATAGTTCCTTTTTATTTGGATCTGATTATGGGTTATGATCCTTCTTTTGCAGGAATGTTGATTTTAGTTCCAGCACTATTAGTTTTGTTTGTAGGGCCTTTTTCAGGGTATATCACTGATAAATTCGGTTCCAGGACACCGACATTGGTTTCAACCATTCTTTTGCTGGTTTCACTGTTAGTATTTGTATTTGCTAATGAAAAAATAGGGTTTGTATTGATTGTCGCTGCTTTAGCAGGAAGATCTATTTCTGAAGGATTATTTTCCCCAAGTAATAATAAACAAGTGATGAAGCATGGGGCTCTTCATCAAAAAGGGTCAGTATCAAGCTTACTAAATACTTCCAAATACATGGGAATTATTATGGGGGTAGTGGTATTTGGTGCTGTTTTTGAGGGAGTAATTATTCACCAGACATCTCATTTAGCTGGTGTTCCTTTAAATGGTGCAGTTCATTTCACAGCACCCCTACCTATTCTTTTGAACGCATTTCAAGAAACATTTTTATTGGGAGCAGTAATTAGTCTGGTTTCTCTAATTTTAGTGCTATTTTTCTATGTATGGGATGAATAATTATATAATCAATTAGAATACCAAAAAGTAAAAAATAAATTAAAGGTTCTGGAATGGCTTTAAGTAATTCATTAAATTCTTACCATTTTATTTATTATAAATACTCAAAATCAAATATTTGAGAATATGAAATATTATTTTTGATGTATCCCATTTTTTGCTGGATTTTCACCATTTTAATGACATTTAGGCTGAATTCAGAATTAGGCAATGCCAAGTATTCAATTTCTGATATTCCTTCTTTTTCAATTTCGAGTGTAGTACCCATTTTGGTATGTAGTATCTCTGCATTTTCATCTGGATGTGCATTAATGTACTGAGTGGCCATAACATGAACTTTTAAAAATTTGCGCAATTTTTCAGGGTTTTGATTAATAAAATCGTTGCTAGTAACTACTACGCAGCAGGGGTGATTTTCCCATATGTTTTTCGAGTAAATAAGTACATTACCATAATCATAAACATTAACCATAGAAACAAATGGTTCCCATGCAATATAAGCATCAAAAGATTCTTCCTTAAGGCCTAATGGCATCATGGGAACCTCCGATTTATAATAAGTTATTCCCTGCCTGCTAACATTATTTTGTTTTAGATAAATGTATAATAGGATATCTTGTACCGATCCTTTACTGGGGATGGATATGGTTTTATTAATTAAACTAGTTGGGGACATATTGACATTGTTTGGAATTACAATCCCACTACCTTCTAAATTCACTGGAGAAACTATTTTTAAGTCATCACCATTTGATATAGCTTGTGTGACGGGGGTTATTCCACAATAACCAATATCAATTTTTCCTAAGGATAATGCGTGAGTAATATCTGCTCCTGAATTGAAAGGAACCATTTGAACTTTTAAACCTTCTTTTTCAAACATTCCTTTATGTTGTGCCACAATCAGTGCTGCATGGTGATCACTGGGTAAATAACCAACTTTAATAATCTTCTGACTCTCATTTAAATAATTATAAGTGGCAAAGGATATTAGTAGAAATGCGATTATAATTCCTACCATCCATAGATTTTTTTTCATAATATGGCCTTAAATTAATTAGTTTCATGATTTAATATGCTTTTATAAGATATAAAATACTTAATATGATTATAGTTTAAATTCTATAAATCATTATTTAGTTACTCTAGAAGAAATCTAAAGTAACTTTTTTATCAATATTTAATTCTCTGGGAGGT
>CAYUFT010000158.1:0-3058 GCA_964444115.1 uncultured Methanobacteriaceae archaeon | reverse complement strand
TAATGATCCTTTTCTATTCTTCTTACGAATTCTTGCACAGCTTCCTGATATTTTTCTGGAATATCCATGTATCAATTTATGTATTAACATTAAATAAATTTATTCATATATCTATTAATTACTGAATCGCTTTTTACAATGGATCATAATCAAGGATTACAAAGACAAGCAATAGTCTTATATCAAACTAAAGATGGTTCTAAAAGTGTGGATGTTATTTTGGCGATGAAACATTTGGCTAAATCAAAAGGACATGGTAAAACTATTTTATGCAGATAGAACTATGATTACCAAACATTTAAAAAATATTTTTTTTTAGATGAGAATGGGATGAAAATTCAGTGTGTGCAAAAATTGCACATACTGCCCGTGATGGTAAAAAATACAATAAAAATTACATATTTGACTTTAATAAATAGATTAAGAAGATACATGCTAAGAAAAATAATTGATTCTGTTATATG
Source organism: uncultured Methanobacteriaceae archaeon (assembly GCA_964444115.1). Lineage (GTDB taxonomy): Archaea > Methanobacteriota > Methanobacteria > Methanobacteriales > Methanobacteriaceae > UBA349. The sequence goes on along the minus strand of CAYUFT010000158.1, from coordinate 2,594 downwards.
GCAACAGAAAATGCAATTATTCTTTATTTCTGTACACGCATAACAGAATAATTACTTTTATTTGATGAAAAGATGGCAGTTTATGGTTAAATAATATTATGCAATATTTTTTCCATCACTTTCAACTGTCCGGAATTTCCGGATAATTGATTGTAAGATAATTCATCAGTTTTAAATATATTGTTCAAATGTTCACTTATGGTTTTAACATTTATTTATTTGGAAAATATTTGATGAAAAATCTAAAAACAGTTGATGATAGTTCTTATTTAGAAGCTTATAAGTTAGGTAAATCAATTAAAAACTATTAAAATTATTTTTTTTAATATTTAATAGCATTATATGGTTATGATTATAATTTTAAACTTCAAATAAATATTAAATAGAAAAAAGACATTTTTTAAATATAAAATAAGGTTGATGAAAAAGGTTTATTATTAGATTCTTTTTAAATCGTGAGTACCTTCCTTTTGAACTTGTTCAAAAATGGAACAAGTTGAGGTTTCATCTAATTCATTATCTGAGAAAATATTGGATAAATGCCTGGTGATGGCCTGACTATTAACATTAAATAATTCTGCCATGGCCTTTTGAGTCAGCCACATAGTTTCATCTTTTAAAAGTACTTCGATGGTAGCTGCACCTTCATTTCCTTTATAAAGAACTATAGTATTTGTTTGCATATTTGGCAGATTAGAACTCATGATAAGTCATCTCTATCTTATTTAATTTTTATAATAATATGTCACTTGATAATATTATATCCTTGAGGAAGAGCAAATGGAAAGTATTTTTCTAATATTTATAAAACATATTGTAATTTTTAGTTTTAATTTACAAAAAAAATCTAATCAATTTTATTTCTATTAGAATAAACCAGTTCATGCACCATATTTATAATAATATCCTTCCAGGCCAGATTATTTATCCAATGGGAAGAAATATTACTTTTTCCATAGTATGCACCGGCCAGTTGGCCGTAGATAGCTCCAGTGGTATCTGAATCTTCTCCCAGATTAACGGCCAAAAGACAACCGTCTTTAAAGTTATCAGAATTATATAATGCCCACAATGCTGCTTCTAGTGACTTAACCACGTATCCTCTGCCTCGAATTTCAGGAGGGTTCTTTATTTTGTAGGAGCCAGAAATTAATTCCTTTAATTCTTCATGACAGTCTTCAATCTCAAGATAATCTGGTGATAATAATTTTTCCTTATTTTCTCCCTTTAAGGCCCCATGAATCAGTCCTGCAAGGTATTGGCAACATTGAACCGCTAAGGGGTGCTGGTGTGTGGTTCTAGAACTTAAGGCAGCATAATTCAAAGTATCATCCATATCAGAAAAGAAGAATAATGGTATAGGGGCCATACGCATTAAAGAACCATTACCTGCGGAATATTCATTTTCTGGGCCGCAGTAGGGGTTTTGAGTTTTTTCAAAACATCTTAAGGCTTCTCTGGTAGTATTTCCAATATCGAAACAGTTTCCAGTTATACTAAGATGTCCGTCGTGGTACCATCTAAGATAACGCTGCATTTGATCCTGGGGGTCAAATTTTCTACATTTAATAAGGCTTTCCGCTAGACAAAGAGCCATAGAAGTATCATCAGTCCACTCGCCAGGATTAAGGCCGTGGACTAAAGATTCACGAAAATCATCTACAGGTTTAAAGGTTCCAGGTTCCTTAAATTCCACGGGAGCACCCAGGGCATCGCCAATGGCCAGGCCTAAAAGGCAACCATACACTCTATCAATTATTTCCTCATAAATTTCATTGAGACGAATTATAATATTCAATAGGTAATTATTATCAATATAATGTGCTAAAAAACCGCTATCGAACCTATCTCCTCGGATAATAGTGGTTAAAATCTTTTGTAAGGTTATGATATTGGCCTCTTGGAGCATATCGGGATTTTCAAAGAATTTTACATTGTTTTTTTGAAATTCTGCCCAATCAAAAGGCTTGGATGAAATTTTCATGGTATAAATCGCTTATGAAGTTAGTGGTTTCTTTGGAGTAAATATAGTGATCTATCAGAGACATTTCAGTTTTAACACTATAAAATTCATTTTCTTGATTTTCAAAGTAATTTTTGTATTTCAAAATGTTTTGGAGGTTAGTTATATTTGGGGTTTTCATATAATCACTTGAAAATCAAAAATTAAGGAACACTAAACCGCTGGGAACTTGGTTCGGGATTATTACAAAACGTTTTAAAATCACAAGCATCACAGGTTCTCTTCTCCGGTCTAGGATACCAAGATTTTTGAAAAGTAACCATCATTTTCACTAATCCAAAAAGAGATGTGCATTGGTTTCATATTTCTACAATGAATATAGTAATTAATTACAACAAATTATATTTTATTGAAATATTTACGCTTTTCTTAGCTTAATAATTCTTCAATAGATTGGTGTGATGTTTTATGGTCATGTACTTCGAATTGATAGCTAACATATTTAACATGGTTTTTTGCTATGCTATTGAAGAAATATAAAGACCAATTACCGCAATCAGGGCATTGGATTAATTTAATTAGTTCAGGGTTTAGTATTAACCTTTCATCTGTGGTTTCATTATACAAGTAG
>CAYUFT010000157.1:0-3074 GCA_964444115.1 uncultured Methanobacteriaceae archaeon | reverse complement strand
AAAAAGGGCATTTAAGTTGGATTTTAAAGTTCCGAATATTCCTATAAATAATATTTTAGATAACTTAGAAGTTTTGAAAGAACATAAAGGTCAAACATATCCTACTACAACTGCCGTTCTTTTTTTCAGCCAACAAGCATCATATTATTTCCCCCAAAATGAAATTCGAATCGCTCGTTTCGATGGGATTACTCCAGGGGCTCCTGTTATTGATAGTCAAGAGATAAAAGGTTCTTTTTATAAAATAATAGATCAAGTTGAGAATTTTTTCCGTCGGAACACTCGCACGGCACATAAAATAGTGGATTTCAAAAGAGTTGATATTCCAGAATATCCTTACTCTGCTATAAGAGAAGCTATTATTAATGCTATAGCCCATAGGGACTATAATCGTACTGGAGCACCTATTTTCTTTTACATATATGATGATAGAGTTGAAATTATTAGTCCAGGGGGATTAGTATCTGGGGTAACACTCAAAAATATCGGTTCAAAGCACGAAGCCCGTAACCGAAACATATGTCGGATTTTCCATGAAACTAAAGATATGGAAAAGTTGGGTACAGGTATTCATAAGATGAAAGACGATATGCAGGGTTATGGACTGTCTGAGCCAGAATTTAGACTTTATGATAAATCATTTGCAGTTATATTCTATGGGCCTGGAAAAAATATTTTAGATCTTGTATCGAGCATACCTGCAGATAGAAAAACTGATTTAAAAGTTTTGGGATTAAATGATAGGCAGATAAAAGCTTTGGAGATGATGGTTAATGATGGAAAGACGTTTACCAATAAGGTTTATCAAGAAACATTTGGAATCTCAGAAAGAACCGCTTCAAGAGATTTGAAAGGTTTAGTAGATAAAAATCAAGTTCATCCAACCGGAAAAACAAAAAATAGAAAATATGATTCATTGTAAGATATGGCGGATATATTGATATTTTGGCGGGAATAATGGCGTGTATTGGGTTGGCGGATATATTGATATTTTGGCGGGAATAATGGCGGGAATATATTTTGATAATGAGAGATTTTATTCTATTATTTGAACTGCTAAAAAACAAATTGGGGATTCAATTTATTAGTTACGATAATTACAAATCTCAGTTAATTCACATTTATGGCATTTAGGAGTACTCGAGCATATTTCACCGTATTCATTGGCCCCAAATATCCAGATTAAATTGTCTAAATAAGTTGTACTTACTCCAGCATCTAGTGAAAACCTTTCAAATACTAGTAATTGTTCTTTAGAGTTTGTTTCTGGAATAATATTCAATCTTTCAGGCCCACAAATTCTCAAAAGGTGTGTATCAGGTTTCATGCCACTTAACCCTACATTTTTCAAGTATTCCATGGTGAGGGCCATTCCTAATTGTTTTAATTTATAAGGACTCTTTTCATCTGATAAACACTCTGCAATTTCTTCGACTGGTTTAGAAGTTATGAAATTATCAATACTTCCGTATTTTTCGGATATTTTTTCTAATATGGAAATGTTATATGGAAGTGTTTCCATCTGACGTTTAATACTTATATTTCCACATTTTATAGCCTTAATCTGGTTTGCAAGTTTTTCTGGATCAGCATTTTTAAGTTTATCAGAATCATAATTAAGGAATATTTTTTCAAGATCATCAAGATTATCCGCAATTTGTTTCCATGGTCTTTGATTACTGAGTAAGGATAAAATCAAACCTCTTAAATGATCATTTAATGTAAATTCATATCCATTAAATCGTTTTTCAACAGCTGAAACCTGACCCATTTCATGGATAATCTTTTCAAAATCTACATTATTGTAGGTAAGTGTGCTTTCTATTTTTTTTACAATAGTATCCATTTTTTTAGCTTCCTATGAATTGATTTTGCATATTACTATGAATTAACTAAATTAAAGTGTATTTAAAAAGGAAAAAATTATTTCGATAAGTTTATTTTATTTAATAAATACTCAAATGGGTCTTCTCTATTCCCTCGGTCTTTATTAAACTCAATAATATCTCCATTTTCCTTCTCTATGACATAATAACTTCTACGGCCCATGGAACGAACTGCCGTGAACTTCTTAACTTGATCTTTAATTTTCTTCTCAAATTCTAAGTATCTGCCAAAAAAACTTTGAATATTTCGGGTACTTTTCTCATTATTGGTGTAGGCCCCACCAAATGGTAATCTGAAGAATATTTTCCTTTTAGAATCTACCCAAACATAGTAAAAGGCATAGCTATTCATGCCATGGCCCCAGTAACCCATTAAGAAGTAATTGTCTATACTCTCCATTAAATGATTAATATGGCCTTCGGCCACAAATAATTCTTTTAGTGCTTCCTTAGATCCAATTAGAAAGTTGTTAGGGATGACGTAAAGAGGAGTTTCTGGAAATGGAAAATCAGTTAATGATAAGGAAAAATTTTTCTCCATTTGGGTTTTTAATCTATTTAAAATCTCATCATCACTATGGGTCATGCTTTTTATTGGTTCAAGAGTGACTATTTCATCTTCCAGTCTAAAAATATGAGGAATATAATCTTTGAAAAATTCTTCTAGATTTTCAGCAACTGATTTTAGCTGGCCCTGATAATCAATGAAATTTTCTAATTTTAATAGACCTTCAAAATATTTTTGAGTAGTTTCATCACTTGTTTTTAGAGTAATTGCTTTTTCTGGGTCTTCTTCGTCTACATCATAGAAGAATTTATTACTGCCTGATCTAAGGTAGTATAATTTACCTGATTTATTATTAGTTTCTTCTTGAGCTTTTAATTGTCTTACAAACTCCTTTTCTTCATCAGTTAGAGGTTCATGGCCTACAAGTTGTAGATCACCTTCTTCCCAGGTAAATCTGCGTGCTTGGGATTTATGGTATTCTATCTTTTCATCTTCAGTCATTTCACTCAACTGTTTTCCATACCATGATGGCATTTTAGACAATATCCTCACTCCACTCAAAAGGGGGTTCTTCTACTTTTTCAGTTATATCAAAACTTGTTAAATCCTCCAGGGCCCGAATGAATTCCTTAAAATTCTCTGGCCAGGCATTGGATCCACTTGATTTGATTTTTTTATTA
>CAYUFT010000156.1:0-3155 GCA_964444115.1 uncultured Methanobacteriaceae archaeon | reverse complement strand
ATGAAGAAACTAACAATGTTATTGGGAGGATTGATTGGATCGGTGCCGTAATTTTGGTGTGTTACTTGATTTTCATATTCACTAAAACACAGCTACTAGGATATTGGGTTCAGGGAACTTCATTATTTGCTTTGGTTCTGGGTATTACTGCAGGTACGATGTTAGGAAGAGTTTTGAGTACAAAAAGAGGCATCGAAAGAGTTTTAAAAGTTTTGGAAATTTAGAAATTAAATTAAACTTATATTATATAAATTATTATTTATTTTCATTAGAATTACTAAAATACGTTTCTATCACTTTAATGGATCCAAAATCAAATCACAAAAATTATTAATTAAAGTGTTATAATACTAAATATATTGAGTTTTCAATAACTGAGTTTGTTAGATAATAAATGGAGTGAAAAAATGGAAAAAACGGGAAATGCGTTGGTTTTGATCATTTTAGGTCTTATTGTAATGGCCTTTCCATTATTAGGACTGATTCCTTATGCTTTAATTACAGGGTTTATAGTCTTGATATTGGGTATTGGTTTACTACTTAGTGGAATAATGGAAATGGGTGAAAGCGCAGGATTGGGAATTCTTCAGATTATTCTGGGGATAATTGCACTTATTCTGGGTATTGGCTTCATATTTAATCCTGGATTATTCGGCTGGTTAGCTGGTTTCATAGTATGGATTGTTGGTTTATTCCTGATTATTGCTGGTATTATGGGGGCAATTTCCAAAGCCGGTGGAAGCAGATGGAATGGTGTCGTTGCCATAATCATAGGTATCATATACGTCATTGTAGGAAATCTTTTCAAAGATAATCCCGCCCTTTTAGGTGTTTTAATTGGCCTATGGCTATTAATCACTGGAATAATGATGCTTGTGATGAAAGAATAAATGAAATCAACAAACTCATTACTTTTCTTTTTTTAAATTGAAAGCATTAATTCATTGAAAGATATTTGAGGGGATTTATTACTATCTATTTTTAGTATTACTATTTTAACAGCTGATTTTACAATTTATATTTATCCGTGGAATATATTTTTTTGAATTTCAAATTGTGATTAAGTTATTAGAAACTTTTTTATATTATTCTATACATAGAATATAATATGCCTAGAATATCCGATATTGAAGCCGCCATATTGGGACTACTTTATGAACATCATCACTATGCTTACCGTCTTGAACAAATTATAAAAAAGAGAGGAATGCGTAATTGGGCAGATATAGGATTTTCATCCATTTATTATGTTCTTAAACGGCTGGAAGAGAAAAAATTAGTTGAAAGTAAATTAAGAGCCACTGAAGGTAAGCCTTCCCGAAAAATATATGTCATAACTGAAGAAGGCCAGCTAGCAATGCAGGAAAAAGTTCAGGACATTTTATCTGAAAATAAAAAACAAATTTACTCATTTGATTTGGGAATGGCTAATATTGATATTTTAGGGCCAGAAAAAGCTATAACTTGTCTAAATGATTATTTGAAATCAACAGAAGAACGTATTAATTTTCTGGAAGAATCAATAGCAATGCACGAGGGTATAAATTCTCCTTACAATGTAATTGCTCTTTTCACCCGCCCTTTAGCCCTTTTAAAAGCAGAAAAATCATGGGTAGAAAATTTAATTCAAAAAATTAAAGAGAGTGATGGGATTTAATAAAATGGAGTAAATAAAATGCCTAAAATAGACCTTAAAAAAGAATTAAAAGATATTTATTCAGCTTCTAAAAGTAAAGCTGCAATTGTAAAAGTTCCTAAATTAAACTATCTCATGATTGATGGAGAAGGAGATCCGAATACTTCCATTGAATATCAACAAGCGATGGAGGCTCTTTTTCCAGTTTCTTTTAAAGTAAAATTCATTTCTAAAAAAGAAAAATCCCGGGATTACGTGGTAATGCCTCTAGAGGGCCTTTGGTGGATGGATAATATGGAAGACTTCACTATAGAAGATAAATCTGGCTGGAAATGGACAGCCATGATTCTGCAACCAAATTTTATAACTAAATCTATGATTGAACAAGCCATGGAAGATGTTGAAACCAAAAAGAATCCAGATGCACTTTCTAAAATAAGGTTTGAAAGTTTAGAAGAAGGATCATCGGCCCAAATTATGCATATTGGCCCCTACTCTGAAGAAGGCCCCACAGTTGCCACATTACACGATTTTATTGAAAAAGAAGGACATGATTTTGATGGAAATATGGCAGGCCAACGGCATCATGAGATTTATTTAAGTGATATGCGCCGTACAAAACCAGAAAGACTTAGAACAATTATAAGACAACCTTTCAAAGAAAAATAGGTGAAATAATGAATAAAAATTTGAAAATAATATTATATGGTTTTCTGGTCTGGTTAATTCCTTTTGGAGTTTCTTTCATTATTTTCCCGCTGAAAACTTCAATTCGGCCACTATTTGAATCTATAATGCCCTTAATTCTTTCCATAGGGGTCATAACTCTAGCATATCATTATTTGAAGAATTTAAATGCTGATTTTATTAGAAATGGATTGTTAATTGGTATTTTGTGGTATATTATCAATATCGCTATAGATCTTTTCATGTTCATGCCGGCCAGCCCTATGCAAATGAGTTTTTTGAATTATATGATGGATATTGGCCTTACTTATGTAATTATTCCAGTTATAACTCTGGGAATGGGATTCATGGCCCACAATAAATCTGATAATGTAGTTGAGGTTAAATAATGATTATAGATGCTCATGTACACCTCCATCCCACTGAAGAAGTTGGACAAATGGTTGTGGAAATGATTAAAGAAGAATATGGGGTAGATTATTACAGCTATGGTACGCCTGATGATTATTTAAATGATATGAAAAATGCAGGTATTGATAAGGCAGTAATGGTCAGCTTTGCACCTGATAACCAGCTTAAAAACAATAATTTTTGGACGGTAGCCATAACGCGATCTGGAAAAAACAAACCTGCTAAATATCCTATGTTCATTCCGTTTATATCAGTAAGTCCCACTATGAATGGCAGAACTCCGGTGGAAGAGCTTGAACACAAGTATAATTGGGGAATGAAAGGCCTAAAGATTCATCCCATAGCTCAAAATTTTTCTCCAGATGATGAACGAATGTGGCCGGTTTATGACTGGATGGTTAAACATGATTTGCCTATTACG
>CAYUFT010000155.1:0-3167 GCA_964444115.1 uncultured Methanobacteriaceae archaeon | reverse complement strand
TTTTTAAGTGATTAAGAAGTCTAATTTAATAAATAAGACTAATTAATCATGTATTTTTATTTTTAATTGAGGATTCAAGATTTATAGATTATTAAACACCAGACTACTAATTAATAAAGTATTTATAAAATTTATTTTTCTGTTTTTTAAGATAAGATTTATATGTTATCAAGGAAATCTCTAATAAGATAATATGAAGTATTTTGGAAAACGGGATTTTTTTGTAGTCTTTGAGTATTTAGGCGGTATAATGCAAGGAATTGGTGTAGTAGTTCTCTTGCCAATTATAGTTTCTCTGATTTATGGAGAAAGCAATTACCTCAGTTTTATTGTGCCTTCTGCCATTTCTATAATTATTGGGACTTTAATAAAGAAAATTGTTCCTTCTGGTGGGTCTATAAGGCTAAAGCATGGAATGATAATCGCGGCGTTGGCCTGGTTATGGGCAGCTCTGATTGGTAGTTTAGTGATGATCATGTGCCTTAAAATGGGCTTTGTTAATGCTTATTTTGAAAATATGTCTGCCTGGACAGGTAGTGGCCTCAGCATATTTTTAGACGTGGAAATACTTCCCAAATCCATTTTATTTTTAAGAAGCTTGGAACAGTGGATTGGGGGGGTTGGAGTAGTTATTGTAGTTATAGGAATTCTTATCCGACCAGGAACTGCTGCATCTCGATTGTATAAGTCTGAAGCCAGAGAAGAGCGAATAAAACCCAGCATACCCAATACCGTAAAAACCATCTGGTGGATATATTTATTTTATACCATTTTAGGAATTGTTCTCTATGGCCTTGCTGGAATGTCCCTTTTTGATGCTATTAATAACACCATGACCAATCTCTCCACCGGAGGGATGTCCATTAAAAATGGAAATATTGGAGCCTATGGAAGCGATTTAATCACCATAATCACCATATTTCTAATGATCGTGGGGGGTACCAGTTTTTTGGTGCACTATCGTGTTTTGAAGGGAAATGTAAAGTTTGCTATTAAAGATATACAGTTTCAGGCCATGGTCGTCATTGTAGCATTATTTTCCATACTTATTTTTATGAGTGGTAAAATTCTACCACTGGATTCTATTTTTAATATTGTATCCGCACTTAGTTGTACTGGATCAAATACCCAGACTCTTCCACAAATGATAACCTGGCCCGCTTATGTGAAAATATTAATTTTAACATGTATGATGATGGGAATGGCTGCTGGTTCGACTACCGGTGCTATTAAGCTAATAAGAGTAGTTACCATTATTAAAGGAGTTTACTGGGAATTAATGAAAATTTTAACTCCCGAAGGTTCGGTAATACCCCGTAAAATTTCAGGTAAAACTGTAAGTGACGTAGAAATTAGAGAAGCCAGTTCTTATACATCCATATATGTTGTTTTTCTTTTATTCGGTTGGTTAGTCCTAGCAGCATATGGCTACGATCCTTTGAACTCCCTTTTTGAAGTAGCATCAGCCCAGGGAAATGTTGGGTTAAGTATGGGGATCGTATCACCTAATATGCCTGAAATCGCAGAGATAGTAATGATTTTTAGTATGTGGGTTGGAAGACTGGAAATTATTCCCGTTCTAATATTGATAAGAGGCGGATTAGAACTATTAAAACGCAGCTAGTTGTTTTAAATTATTGAAAAAAATTTTAGAATAATAATTTAGAAAAAGCTTATTAATAAGAATAGGCAAAGAAAATCACTCACTGAAATTAGTGATATTTATAATTTATATTTAAAAAAAACATTAATAAAGATTATATTTTTCAAATTTATCCTGTGTTAAATGCTTAGTTAATTAAAGCAAGGTGTACAATATGTATGTAGTTATAATGGGGGGAGGTAGAGTAGGATTAACTCTAGCAAACCTTTTAATTTCTGATGGTCACGATGTCACCCTCATTGAAAATGATGAATCATTGTGTGGTAATGCTGCGGTAGAATTAGATGCTCTGGTGATTTGTGGTAATGGAACCGACATCAAAACACTTGAAGAGTCAAATATTAACAATGCCAATGTTTTTGTGGCGGCAACCGGCAACGATGAAGCTAATTTGCTCTCATGTATCTTGGTAAGGGAATATAATATCCCTAAGATTATTGCACGAGTAAGTAACCCTGATCACGAAGAAGCCTTCCGTAAAGTAGGTATTGATCATGTTATAAGCCCAGAGCGAACTGCTGCAGGTTATCTAGAAAAACTCATAACCCGACCCAAAGTAGCAGATTTAATCGTTTTGGGTAGTGGTGATGCTGAAATACTGGATATGACCATTAAAAACAAAAAAATAATCGGAAAACGTGTAGGGGACATTTCTCCAACAGATAATTACATTATTGTTTCTATTTACAACAACGGCCATATTGAAATTCCCCGAGCAGACATGGTTTTAAATGAAGGTAGTAAAGTTTCTGTTCTGGTAAAAATAGATGCCGTAAAAGAAGTTACTAAAATTTTTACTAAATAAAAGTCATTAAAATATTTTTTAAATTCTTATTTCACTTTAGCGGATATTTAAAGTTATTTTGTATAATAAGTCTTATTTTCTATTTTTCATATTTTGAATATAGTAATTATCTTTTTTAGATATTATAGTCCTAAAATATCCATTTAAAATTAAATTATTCATATGGATCCCATTATAACAGTTAGAGAATCATTTTAAAAGCTTATTTTTAAACAATATTCATTTGAATTAATTATTTAATAAAATTTAAATAATAAAAAATGCATTATTGGTATTGGGTGTAAAAATGAGTTTGATAATAACCATCATTATTCTAATAATTATAATAATTCTAATAGTTTGGATTGTATCCATGTACAACAGCCTTATTAATCTACGTAATCGGGTGAAAAATGCATGGTCCCAAATAGACGTTCAACTTAAAAGAAGAACGGATTTAATACCAAATTTAGTGGAAACCGTTAAAGGATATGCCAAGCACGAGAAAGGAGTATTTGAAGAGGTAACTGAGGCCCGTTCAAATGTTATAAATGCTCAAACAGTACAGGAAAATCAAGAGGCCAATAATCAGTTAACTGGAGCTTTAAAAACTCTGTTTGCAGTAGCTGAAAATTATCCTGATTTGAAGGCCAGTGAAAATTTCCAGGAATTACAGGCTCAATTATCTGAAACAGAAGATAAGATTGCTTATTCCAGACA
>CAYUFT010000154.1:0-3191 GCA_964444115.1 uncultured Methanobacteriaceae archaeon | reverse complement strand
TTAAAAATCAATATCTAAAACTTCTTTTATATTATGTATTATAATGTCTGCGGCAGTGGAGACTTTTTCAGGAACTTCTTCGTCTTGTTGAAGAGTTAAAACACCCATATCAGCTTCTTTAAAGGCTAATATATCATTGGCCCCATTTCCAACCATCATAACTTTGTAATTTTCTTTTAATTCCTTTATAATCTCTTGTTTTCGCTTGGTGCTAGCGGTTCCAAATACATTTGATTGTGGAATGGAAATAAATTTGGCCAATTCTTCTAATGACCTTTTCCGATCTCCAGAAGCGATGAAAATTTGCATATTTCTTTTTTTCAGTTCATTTACTACTTTAAGGACTTCCGGAAAAATCTTACCTCCGGCAGTTATAGTAAATTCTACCTTCCCGGTGTCCAGATTCATTATAAATCCAGATCCACTACATATTTGCACATTGTATTTCTTTTCCATTACTGCACGAATACTATCTTGGATGTCGCTTATAGTAGAACTGTCTTGTTTTAAATCATTTAAAACATCTTCATTACTTATATCTCCACTGGAATAGCTCACATCAAATTTAACATTATTTCGAGTTATGAACTGATATAAAGTCTGATCACTCCGGGCGTTTATCAAACACTCCGCGGGATCAGTTTGAAGGACCACCAGAGCACGATTTCCAGTGTAATCTACGATATCCATGGAGTTCATGTAATCGCAGATACCCCCGGTTTTAATATTTTTTAAAGCTCGGTACCTTTTTATTAGAGTTCCTGAGTTGTCAAAAACTACGGCCTTCATTTTCATACCATAAGAGTTAGTTTAGAAGAATATTTAAAAATTTTGTTAATTGGAATTATTCTAATCATATGAATCTAATAATGAAACAAGTAGTAGATTTTTGGCTAGATTAAAAAATATCTTATTATATCTTAAATTACTCCTAAAGAATTTATAAAGAAATATCCTCCTACAAAGATCATAACTACTCCACAAATGCGCATTATAGTTCTATAGTTATCCGGTTGCATCAGGACGCTGCTTCTTGATGAAAAGAATGAAACTGTGCTGAACCATGCAACATCAGATGACCAGTGGCCTAAAAGAAATGCAAAAATACCTAAAAATCCGGCCATAGCCATTCCTTTAAATATAAAAGCTCCACCAATAGTGGCCCACCATATAAAAAAGAATGGATTGGATAAGCTGGTTAAAACTCCGTTGATTATGGAACGGAAGCTTGAAGAATTTTTATTTGAGGAATCTGTAGAAGAAATTATATGACTTTTTGGATTATGTACTTTAGAAGTTTGTTCAATAAATTCGATATTAGAAGAGTTATTATCCTGAATTTCCCCTGGAGTCATATCTTTTAATGGAGGTTCTTCTTTAAAAATTTGAAACCCCATAATTACTAAAACAATTCCTCCCAGAATGCCGATAATAAAAGAAGCAGTATTTGAACCAATTAACCATCCTAATCCAAATAATATCAGCAATACTAGGCATAATTCTGTAAATATATGCCCACTGGTTATTAAAGGGCCGGCAATAAATCCTTTTTTAAATGAATCTGATATGGTCACGGTTAACATGGGGCCTGGAACCAGGGCTCCTGATAATCCCACTAAAAATGATGTAACTGCAAACAGGACAATTTCAATCATAAAAATCATTGAATTAAATTCATTGTTACTTAATTTGATAATGTCTACTGATTAGATTAATTGTATTCATTTAATATTTTCATTATTTCATTAAGATGATAATCTACTTGATCCACATCTTCTTTTTTAAATGACTTGGAACGACTTAAAAAGGTGAATCTTTCTAAAACGTGGCTCATTTTGTTTAAAATGTCATTAACATATATTTTAGACTGGTACATTTAACCACCATTTTACAATTGTACAGTCGAATATATATTATTTTTTTAATTTTATCTTAAATTTTAAGCAAAAAAAGGGCAATAAAAAAAAATAATCTAATAAAATCTTCAGAATAAATTAAAATAAATAATTAATTTAAATATTAGTACATATTATTCATGGAATTCTACTCTAGGAAATTAATCCTACGGCCTAAATTAAGATCACGAGCCTTCTCATAAACTGTCCAAGCGGTGGTTATATCTTGAACAGCTAGCCCTGTTGAATCAAAAATGGTTATCTCCTCATCAGAGGTTCGGCCGGGATTTTTACCAATTATCACATCTCCAAGTTTTCCAGATAGGTCGTCCTGTTTTAAAAGGCCTGCTGCCAGAGGAACATTAATTTCTCCACTATGACTGGCCTGCTCCCAACAGTCAATAAATATTTTGGACTTTAAAAGTGCAGAACTTTCTATTTCCTGTTTTCCTGGGGCATCAGCACCCATAGCATTAATATGGGTTCCTGGACTTATCCATTCAGTTTTTATAACGGGATGAATTACTGGAGTGACAGTTGCCACTACATCCATGTTTTCTACAGCTTTTTTAGGTGTATCAACTGCTTTTACTTGAATTCCATATTCTTCAGATACTCTTTTAGCAAAATTTTCCCTGGCCGTGCAGGTTCTACAGTAAACATAGGCTTCTTGAATATCCATTACTTCATTAATAGCCATAAGTTGAGTATATGCTTGTTTTCCAGCCCCTATTATCCCTAAAGTTTTGGAATCTTTCCGGGCCAGGTACTTGGTTCCTACTCCTCCTGCAGCACCAGTTCTCATGTTAGTAATCCAGGTACCATCCATGATGGCCAGGGGAAATCCGGTTGCTGGATCTACTAATTCTATCATGGCCATTACAGTGGGTAGATCATGAAGATGGGGATTATCAGGGTGAACATTAACACATTTTACACCGGCTTCTCCCATATTTGGCAAGTAACAAGGCATTATTCTCAAATCGCCATTAAATTCTGAAAAGAAAAGATATTCTTTAGGAGGCATCCTTACTTTACTCTGGGCATGTTCAATATAAGCGGTTTCAACAGCCTCAATGACTGTTTTCATTTCTATTAATTCTTTTATTTCGCTTTGATTGAGAATTATAGTTTCTTTCATCTTTGTCACCTTACAATTATTAAAAGAATTATTTTAAAAGATTATTAATAGTAATTTAGTTTTTTTAGATAAACATCTATTCTTTTGAAGTAAAAAATTATATTGATTTTTATATGCTATTTTCCCAGGTTTTTAAGGGGCATTCACAACTTTCA
>CAYUFT010000153.1:0-3205 GCA_964444115.1 uncultured Methanobacteriaceae archaeon | reverse complement strand
TCTAAACTACCTTCAATATGTATATGCAATTCAGCTTTGGGAATCGCTCGAATGAATTCTTCTATCATGGACTTTGCCTTTTATTCTGAGTTAAACTCTGCCACTATTCTATGGAAATATCTATTCACACTCTTGGAAGTAGTGACTGATTATGCTGGCTCCAAACACAACATCCATGTTGTTACGGTTGCCATCCATGGCAACCAGTCGCCTGCATTTTAAGAGAGAGCTGGTTCGCTAAAAATTGCATAGAGCCATATAGGGTTGAGTATGAAAAAAGCTTCATCAGATGTGATTAAAAGCCCTTGGGCTAATTTAATTTCATTCATTCACTCTTTTGAATAGACTCTTTTTTAAAGAATTATTGAGACATTCATTAGAATTCATAGAAATACTGATTTTTCTATTACCATAAATTTATATATAAAAAGTATTACATTTAGTAATAACAATAATGCAAATCAGTATTACTATTATGTGGGTTGAATAAAACTTAATAAGAAGTTTAATTGGAGGTTATATTATGGGAGAAGTTGTTGCTACCATAAAATTAATGCCAGAAAGTCCTGAAGTAGATTTAGAAAATATTAAAAAGAATGTTGAAGCTTCTATACCTGAAGGAACCGAATTACACAAAATTGAAGAAGAACCTATTGCTTTTGGCCTGGTGGCCTTAAATGTAATAGTTATTGTGGATGACGGTGAAGGGGGTACTGAAGAAGTTGAAGCTAACCTTTCTAAACTGGACGACATAGGCAATATTGAAGTTACAGATGTCCGAAGATTAATGTAATGCCTTTTAATATAAGTTAATTAAGTTTTAACTTATTAATTTTATTAAAAACTGTTGGTGATGACGATTTTTGATCTCATCATAGCTTGCTTTATCGGAATTTTATTCGGTGCAATAACTGGCATGATTCCAGGTATTCATGTTAATACTGTGGGGGCCATTATATTTGCATCGTCTGCTTTTCTTTTAAATATATTTTCTATTGAATTTTTATGCGTATTTTTAATATCCATGGCTATTGCACATGCACTTTTAGAATTTATACCTTCCATGCTGCTAGGAGTTCCTGATGAGAATACTGCACTATCTATTTTACCTGGCCATCGTATGGTTTTAGAAGGCCGTGCCCGAGAAGCTATTAGATTAGTAGCTTTAGGAGGGTTTGGGGCCATAATCGTAACTATTATTTTACTTCCACTTTTTGTAATGATTTTACCACCACTTTATGATTTTATACGGCCATATATTTGGATAATTCTGGTTCTAGTCTCAATTTATATGATATTGCGACTTAGTAAAGACATGCAGACCAGAATCTGGTCGGTGATTCTTTTTCTTTTGTCTGGAATAATGGGCTGGACCATGCTGCAAACACCCATATCTTCAAATTTATCTTTAATGTGTCTTTTTACTGGCCTTTTTGGAGTAAGCACTTTAATTTATAGTTTAAATGAAGAATCTATACTACCTCATCAAAATAAGTTTCATAAATTTCACTTCAATACTCAAATATTTAGGGGAATATTGGCTGGTGGAATTGCTGGAACTATTTTAGGATTTTTACCTGGGTTTGGCCCGGCTCAAGGCAGTATAATTGCTCAAGAGTTGAGTGGGGGTGGTGGGGAAGAAAATACTGAAAGTTTCCTCACGGCCATAAGTGGAGTAAATACGGCAGATACTCTTTTTTCATTAGTGGCCCTATATTTGATAGGGAATCCTCGTAGTGGAATAGCGGTTTATATTTCTAATTTTATTCAGGATTTTAATATCAATCATCTTCTTTTTTTCATATTTGCTTCACTTACTGCAGTTTCAGTTTCTTTAATACTATGTTTGAAACTGGGGGACTGGTTTAGTGATTATATGCAAGGTATAAATTACAATATACTTTCTAAGGCAGTTATAATCTTCATGATTGGCATTGTATTAATATTTTCTATTTTAGAAGGTGCACATCTGCTTTTTATTGGATTGGTTTTTACTGCGGCCACAGCATTAGGGCTTTTACCTCATTATTTAGGGGTTAGCAAGTCCCATTTAATGGGAGTATTAATTATTCCAGCCATTATAATATATTTTGGAATGTTTAATTGATTATTCTTATTATTCTTATTAATTTAGATGCTTAATTAAAATATAATTGATATTAATTGATGAAATAAAAACAAAAAATATTATTATTTTTGTATTAAATCAAAAATTTATCCGATAACCAAAATGTTTTTGGCTAATTTGCTGGTGGATTCGACAAATTCTTTAGAACTTACTCCTGGAAATGGATCAATGATACATAAATCAAATTTTTCATCTAAAACTGAACTCAGCTCCCTAATATCTAAATTATAAACTTCGAACTGCTTTCCATTAGCGATCATACATTTTTCTAATGTTTCATCGAAAAAATCAACTCCAAATCCATTAACTTCAAGATTCAGAGCAGTCATATTAGTGGCTGGTTTCCATAGATCATTAAAAACTACTCGACTTGCTCCAGCCATTAAAGAAAAAATCCCAAGAGTACCTGGGCCAGAAGTAGCATCTAAAACAGTAAAATCAGAATTAATGCAATGTTTTTTTATAAAAAGAGAAGTTGAAGTTATCTTTGGGGATCTGTGTGCTGGAAATTCAATATGTATTTCACTTTGATCTTTGTGAAGACATATTGGTCCTTGAGGAGTGTTAATTATGTCACATCTCATATCGCACCCGGCCAAGGTCTCATATACATGGGGCTCATGTGAGGAGTCCCTTATACCTACGGTTTTATCAGTCTCGCCTTTAATAACGGCTTTTACTTCTGGAATTTCTTCCAGTATTCTTTCAGCGCATTGCTGATTCATTTTTGGTGAAAGCACAATTAGGGATTTATTTCCCAGATAAGGAATGGCTTGAAGTGGATAAGCCGGTGTTATCAGTGGTACACAAGTGTTTCTTAGGGTAGCACGTTCATCTTGAAGTTCTTCGTTGATCATTAGTTTTAATACGTGGGCTACAGTTATATCAAGATGTCTTTTTCCACAAGAACATCTTTCAAACTGGGAATCAATGATATTTAGGTTTATTTGCTCTGAGAGTGGTGAAAATTTTTTCAGGGTTATTTTTTCGCATTGTTGGCATGGATTAAATGTTTCTTTGGCTTGGATCAATATTTCCTCAGCAGTCCTTATGCAGGTACTTCCGCACTTGCATTTT
>CAYUFT010000152.1:0-3207 GCA_964444115.1 uncultured Methanobacteriaceae archaeon | reverse complement strand
ACTTCAAAGGTTTTTCTCTCTTTTTCACCCACTACACTGTCAGTAACAATATTACTGGCCAAAAAAAATGGTAAAAGTACTACAAATGGTATAATAAATCCATACATTATTTCCACAAAATAAGAACTGTCCAGAGCCAGTGGTGAAGTGGAATTAGCATTAATGGGAACTTCTTTTAAAACCACAGGATTCTCAATAGCGGCAATTTGTGACGTGGAAAGACCTTGTTTAGATAGTTTTTGCTGTAGGCGGTATGAATCAAGTGCCTTGGTGATTTTACTGGCCACCACGGAATAGAAAACATTAGCAGTATTGGCATCCAGGCCAATATCTCCTTTAGAGTTTGTAAGGTAAATCATGGCAACCATACGCGTTCCCAAAGCGTTTTTACCCTCTTGAGCAGTTTTAAAGTAAACTAAATTTAGATTTTGAGCTTTAAGACTTTTTTCAAGGGCAGATCCATTTAAATCCTCAGTTATTCCCACTTTAATTGCTGAACTGCCCTGCCATTGATCTATTAAATTAGGGTCACTAATCATGGAGCTTATAAAGGCCAGGCCAAAGGCCCCCAGTATTATAAAAAGCTGGACAACTACAACTAACAAGTAAATTTTATTGGAAAGAATGTCCTGAGATTCTTTCTTGGATAAAGCCAATATTCTCATAATTTCCACCTGCATGAAGAGGGCCTGGTTTTAAGACAACCAATATAGTCCTTAATCTGAAAGCATTTTATTTCTATTAACATTAAGCTCCCCTTATCCTTTTCATAATTTTATTAAAACCTATAAAATCTATTAAAAGTTTAAATAATCCTGGACGGGGCCCAAATACAATATCGTCTCTTCTAAATAACCATATTGCTGCCCAATAGGAAATGGCACTTATTATAAGAATAAATACTAGAGGAATGACAATATCACCCCACCCCATGGGGGATCCGGAAAATATCTTTATAATCAAGGTCATGGTGGATAAACTAACGGATTTCCCTTGTTGAGCAACATAAGCCAATGCCGGAACTATTAAAAACCCAATTATAGCAATGTAAGAAAAAGTTATTCCGATTCCAGCCTCTTTATAATTTTTAGCATAAGCAGCTATAATGGAGGTGAGGCCTACAATAGGCACCGCAGTAATTACTACAATAAGGTAAACCAGCAAGGGATTACCAAGTGTAAAACCTGCACAAATCATCAATATCATCCACAAAGCCACCTGTACGGCCATTGTCAATACAACTGCCATACTTTTGCCTAAAATAATGTAAGCTCTGGATATTGGCATGGCTATTAGTATTTCTCCGGTTTTACGTTCCTTTTCACCAACTATGCTGTCTACTACCAGATTTCCAAAGAGGAATAATGGTAAGAATAATAAAACTGCAGTCATGATTTTGGTTATAAGTTGCAGGGGTAGTGATTCTCCAGTTGATTGTTGCTGAACTTGCGGTCCTGCAGATGGTTGTGAGGAATTAGGACTTACACTATTAATTAACTCCTGTGAAATAATAGCAGAAGTTTTATTGCCAGCTAACTGGACTTCATCTCTCACTACACTTCGTTTAGGATCACTATAATCAATAAAAATCTCGCTCTCAAGCGGAGATATGGAATTATTAGTTAAGCTAACATTTTTTGTAACTAAGAGCAGACCAGTTAATTTTCCCTGATTCATAAGTTGTAATGAATTATTTGATGCTTGGCCTAAATCAAGTATCTGTGGATTTAGATTATTTTTGAAAATTCCCTGAGAATCACCCACATTTAATGAGGCAAACCCATTTAAAGAAGGGGTAAGTCCCACTCCTTGCTGAGATTCAATATTACTCATGAAACCATTAAAAAACAGCACCATCATCAATAGCACTGCTAACTGAAAAAAGAATATTAAAATAAATTTACGGCTTTGAATTGTATTTTTTAGTTCCCATCGGGTTATAGTCCAGGATCCCATATTTAAAACCTTTTTATAATATAAATTGAACGAATATTAAACAAATTAAAGATTTAATGATTAAATTGGTTGAATGCAGGTCATGTTGTCTATCTTTAATTTTTCTGAATATTACTGACAGTTTGAATAAAAACATCTTCTAACGTAGGCTCTTTGGTATTTACAGCTGTAAGATTAGATCCTATATGCTTGACTATATCAGAAATATTTTCACGATTATTTAAGGAAATATCTAAATCTTTTCCATTCAAAACAATATTTTCCACACTGGAATAAGAGTCTATTGACTTAAAATCACTCTGAGAAAACTTAACAGGGTCTTTTAAATTTATTTTCAAAATTAAATCGCCGTGAATTTTTGATTTTAATTCTCCAGGACTACCCATATCTAGTATCTGACCTTGATTTAAAATAGCAACTCTATCACATAAGGAATCAGCTTCATCCATGTAATGAGTGCATAAAATAATGGTTTTCTCTCCTTTCAAGCCACCAATAAATTCTCGGATGGATATGGCGGTGGCGGGATCCAGGCCCATAGTAGGTTCATCAAATATAATTATTTCTGGGTCATGAACCAATGCTCGAGCAATTCCAACTCTCTGACGCAGTCCCTTAGAGAAAGTATTGATTCTATGTTGGGCCCGGTCACTCATACCTACCAGCTCCAATAATTCCTCAATTCTAGAGTCTAAACGGTCTTTAGGAACTCCATAAAGTTCTCCGAAATATTTTAAAAGATCGTAGGCCTTAAAACGCTCGTATAAATTGGGTTCTTCGGGTAAATATCCGATCATACCCTTTATTTCCAGAGGATTTTTCCCTACATCGTAACCGCCCACCATGACCTGACCTTGATCAGGGTGAAGGATGCAGGAAATAATCCTGATAGCAGTGGTTTTACCGGCCCCATTAGGACCAATTATTCCTAAAAGTTCTCCTTTTTTTATATTGAGACTTAGTTCGTTTAATGCGGTAATCTTACCAAATTTCTTGCTAAGTGAACTTATTTCGATCATGTTTTTTTCATGAGTCAAGAGCTAAACCTCTTAAATTTTTTAAAAATGATTAAATTAAATTATTTTATATAAATATATTTATATTTCATATTCTATTCCATAATAATTAACTATTTGTTACAATTTATTATATATTTTAAAACTAATAAAGTTGTTTCAGGATTTAGAATTAACATAAAATGGAAATTAACATAGATATAAGTGGTTTTAAATAGATATATGATTTTAATAA
>CAYUFT010000151.1:0-3273 GCA_964444115.1 uncultured Methanobacteriaceae archaeon | reverse complement strand
AAATTCAACCTGGCGGGAGGTGTAATGCACATTCTCCACTATGTAATCATTAAATCTCTTCTCAATTATCATCCTTGGATCGTCATCACGGGAGAGGCCAATAATATCTCTTAGGAATTGTAAAAAGTCAATATTTTGCTGTTTTTGAATGTATTCTATGGTTATTTCTGGTTTTAGAGATGATAGTTCCCTTTCTAAATCCAGTAACTCCCCGGAATTAATACCCTGGCCCTCTTTTAATTTGCGAACTGATTCATTCCTTTCTAAAAGGCGTTTAAGTTCCTCGTCTTCCTGGACTTCTTTTTCAAACTTCTTCCAGTCGGTAATTACATCGGCCACAGGTATATCAATAATACCATTTCCGGTGGGTTCAAAGTACTTCATTAAGGGTGCTACTTCTATAACCAAAAATTCCACGTCTTCAAAGGTTAAATCTTCCCAGAATTCACTCTGCCGGGCCCTTATTAGTTGGGGTTTCTTCTCGCTTATTACCTGGAGGTTGTCCTTTTCCATGACATTACTTATCATGAAGACCACTTCCCGGCGTATTTTATCTATTTTTTCCTTATCACGATCCAGAATACACTCAAAGAGTTTTTCTGATTTCAAGATAAATGAGGAAACTTTAGAATTAGATCCAAACTGGGTAATCATTAAAGGAGATATTTCCTCAATTAAGGGATCAACAAAGCCCTCTAAATCATCACTATTTTTAATCTTGGAAATTATAGATGCTTTTTCCCTGACTAAGAAGAACTCCTCATTCAATTCATCCATGGTAACTCTAATTTTTCCAGTAATCAGTTCCTTCTGTTCAGGAGTCAAATCTTTATCTAAAAGAGCCACCCGGTTGTTAAAGATGGTGGTTAAAACATCGTTAGGCACACCAGTACCTTTTCCCCTTTCCAGTTCATGGAACTCTATATTGGAATGGCCCCCAATCATGAAATCAAAAATTAGGAAATCATTCTTCTTACCCGAAGGCAGCCAATCTTTATGCTTGCAAGCTTGTAGGTTCCTTGTTCCTCTGCCCAGCATTTGCCAGAATCTTATGGGTGAATATACTGGTTTTACAAATACCAGGTTGCAGATTTCTGGAATGTCCACTCCAGTATCCAACATTCCCACGGATAGAGCAATTCGTGGATTGGACAGTTTTTTAAAGCGTTCCACTTCATCGTCACTACGGGCCATATTAGATGTTATAACCTGCACCTCATCAGAGAATTTAGGGAATAATTCTCCAAAAACCTTTTTCATGTGTTTGGCATGGTTACGGCTGGCACAGAAAAAAATAGACTTGGCTGGTTTTCCCTCATCTGATTTATAGCAATACTCCATAAAACTTTTAATTATAAGGGCATTGGTCTTATCATCCATGAATACCCGGTCAAATTGAGAACCAGTTAATTCCAACTCATCAGGGTCCACTTTCTGTCTTCTTAAATGGTCTTTAAGAAACTTATTCAGATTTTCAGGTTTTATTCCTTCATTTAAAACCTTGGTAGAGATAATATGGGCAAAATAAGGGACTAATACTCCGTCATGCACTGCCTCATCATAAGCGTATTCAACTGTGGCCTTACCAAATAAATCAAAGGTACTCTGAGTTTCCCTCTCACGGGGTGTGGCTGTTAATCCAATTTTTATACAGTCAAAGTACTGGTAAATGAGATTATTTCTGTCATAGATGGAACGGTGGGCCTCATCAAAAACAATTAAATCAAAAAATCCAGGGGAGAATTTTTCAAATAAACGAGTTTCCTTGCCCTGCATTAAAGTCTGGACAGTGGTAACATATAATCGGCTGTTATCATTGAATCCGTTCCTTAAATCAGCCACCGGCTCGGTGAAATATTTTTTAAATCCATTATCCTTGGCCTGCCTTACCAGAGCTACTCTATCCGCAATAAATAAGACATTTCTCACCACATTGGATTTAATCAATAAATCAATTAGGGCCATAGCCACCCTGGTTTTCCCTGTACCCGTGGCCATTTCAATTAATGCTGTTCTATGGCATTCAGCAAAGTGTTCTGATAATTTCCTCACAATCTGCACACTGCGGGGCCTATCCACAATATGAGTATTTAATTTAACACCACGAGGGTCTTTACGATTATTATAAAGGTCTCTTCGTCTTTTTAAATCGCTCTGGGAAAAGGGACCACTTACTTTCCTTTCAATACCGTATTCATCAATTAAAACCCATTTTTGGCCATTGGTTAGAAAAATAGGTACTTTATAATTAATCTGGGATTCAATGTCCTGGGCATAGCTGCGGGCCTGTATCCGGCCAATATCAGGATCTTTGGAAAATCTTTTGGCCTCAATGATGGCTAGGGGTGTGTAATCTTCATCCAGTAGAACATAATCAATGAATCTATCTACACCACGTTCAATAGAGCCATTAAAATAAATAAAATCTTTATTTTTAAAATTAGATTTAACAGAATTGACTTCTTCTTTAATATATTTCTCAAGCCAACCTGTTTTCTCGAGTAAAGGATCAATATACTGTTTCCTAGTGTTTGCTTCGGAAATTGATGTAATATTTTCAGTATAAGAATCCATAATTTAGGTATTAATGTATATTAAATATATAATTTATGATAATATTTTTTGATTATCTAATTATGCTAGAAATATATCAAAATTATTAAATATCATTCTAAATAAGTAATTTTATGCCACTATTCTCCATTAATAATAACCAACTGGAAAAAATAGGAAAATCGACGTTATTTTATTAACATATTCAGGCCAACATGAGAGTGGCCGTTAAAAGGATTCTTAAAAAGCATAATATCCTTCTGAAGAGACTCGAATGCTGTGGAAATTGTATTGGAGCAGGCCGAGGCTCATTCTTAAGAGGAAATATTTATCAAATATAGAAAAACAAATAAGTAATAACTTGAAGATGATTAGTTATGAAAATTAAGGTCTTTGTCAGCGGAAACCAGAAAGAACTTTCAGACGAAAGGTTTGCTGTAAAGGATGCTATTGTAAACACTCCTATAATTAGAAACTATTTTGAGCCGTTTTTATTTGAAGATTTGCCTGCTGCTGGTCGTGATGCCGTTTCAACTTATTTAAGTGAAGTAAAAAGTAGTGATATTTATATTGGAATTTTAGGAAATTCTTATGGTCTAAGAAATGAAAATGGAGTTTCTGCAACTGAATTAGAATATAAAACATTTTTAGAAAATGTTACTAATGGTGAAATATTACTATTCATTAAAGGTCATAACGACAGTTTGCGAGATTCAGAAA
>CAYUFT010000150.1:0-3296 GCA_964444115.1 uncultured Methanobacteriaceae archaeon | reverse complement strand
GCCGTTTTTGCTGCGGTGGTGGCAAGTTCCATGATGTTTTTAAGGATATTTTTCGAGGTTCTGGTTATAAATCCGTCTCTGGCACCGCTTTTAGCAGCGCCTATGATTGTAATGGGAGTTTTAGGAATTTTATTGGGAATTGCAGTATGGAAAAGCTCAGCGATTAAAGAGATGGATTCAGAGCTTAAGCTAAAAAATCCATTTTCCCTAAAACCGGCCCTGATTTTTGGAGCATTATTCATAGTGATTTTGTTTATAAGCAAATTGGCCAGCATTTATTTAGGAAGCAGAGGAGTTTATTTAGCAAGTATAATTTCTGGGGTGGCTGATGTGGATGCCATTACTATAAGCATGGCCCTTCTGGCTCAGGATAATGTTTTATCTTCTACTACGGCGGTCACGGCTATAACTTTGGCCAGCATATCCAATACCATAGTTAAGTTTGGTATTGCTCTATTTTTAGGAACTAGAAATTTCGGGAAAAACTTAGGAATTTTATTTGCTATTATTATTTTGGCAGGCCTTCTAGCAGTATTTTTCATTTAAATTTACAAAAAGATTAAAATCACTTTAGTTAAGATTAAAATTAGAATTATTTTTAGAGTAATATTTCTGGCTTAGAATTAAAGAAAGAAATATTATTGGGATTTTATCATAGTTAAAATCATTTTATACTTCTCTACAGCATGTAGAGCATGGGGAACATTGGCGGGCATTATAATTATTTCCCCTTTTTTGACAGCATTTTCTTCTCCCCCAATGGTTATCAGTGCCGTTCCATCAACTATCTGCACCATAGCATCAAAAGGAGCACTGTGTTCACTGAGACCCTCTCCCTCATCAAAGGCAAATATAGTCACGGTGCCAGTTTCTTTTCTCACTATTTCTCTACTAACTACTGATCCTTCTTGATAGTCTATTAAATCATCTATGGCCAGTGCTCTTGATTTTAGGTCTTCCTGCATTTAATCACCATTTTTAATGTTTATTTTAATAATAAAATATTATTCTTTTAATTTATTTTTAAACTAATCCTTTAATTAATAATCGAAAAAATAAAAAAAACGGAATATAATAGAAGATTAAACTCAATTAATTTAATAATTTAAATTGGAAAATGTTTAAAAAATAAATAAATTATGG
The DNA here is from genome assembly GCA_964444115.1 of uncultured Methanobacteriaceae archaeon. Lineage (GTDB taxonomy): Archaea > Methanobacteriota > Methanobacteria > Methanobacteriales > Methanobacteriaceae > UBA349. The sequence goes on along the minus strand of CAYUFT010000150.1, from coordinate 2,153 downwards.
ACTATTAAAGTCCCATAATTTTTTTAATATCTTCTTCTGCATCACCGATTGGTGTAAGGTCATAGTTTTCTACTAAGACATTAAGGATATCGTCATTGGCCCAGCCCGGTAATATTGGTCCAATATACATTCCTTTAAGATCTAATGCCAGTAAACTCCAGAGTATAGCAGCTGCTTTTTGTTCCATCCAGCTTAGAACAATGGTTAATGGTAGTTCATTCAGTCCTACACCGAATAATTCGGTTAAAGCTACAGCAACGTCCACTGCAACAATAGCATCGTTGCACTGGCCGATATCTATTAGCCTTGGTACTCCTTCAATGTCTCCCAGATCCATAGCATTGAATCGGTATTTACCACAAGCCAGAGTTAAAACCACGGTGGTGTCTGGTAAATTTTTCACAAATTCAGTATAGTACTTGGCCTGGATTAATGGAGAGTCACATCCACCTACTAATATGAATTGTTTGATTTTTCCAGCTTCTACCAGTTCTTTAATTTTAGGAGCTAGTGAAAGGATGGTTGAAGCTCCGAATCCAGTGGTTAAAGTGGTTTCTTTTGTTTCTTCTTCTAGATCACCTAATTCTAAGGCCTTTTCAATGGCGGGAGTGAAGTCGTAATCTTCTATGTGTTGTACTCCTGGAAGTTCGGCTACACCCACAGTGTACATTCTTTCTTTGTATTCGTCTTTTGGAATTAGAACACAGTTGGAAGTTCCTACAATGGCTACTGGGTATTTGGAGAAGGTATCTCTTTGATCAAACCATGGGCCTCCTAATTGTCCCACTAAATGCTTGTATTTTTTAAGACCAGGGTATCCATGAGCCGGGAGTAATTCTGAGTGAGTGTAAACATTGATTCCTTTTCCTTCGGTTTGTTTTAAGAGTTCTTCTAAAGCTTTTAAGCTGTGTCCGGTGGCTACAATCCCAGGGCCTTTCACTGCACCAACAAGCACTTCCGTAGGGACGGGTTCACCATAAGTGTCTATATGGGCCTTTTTTAGAAGTTGCATGGTTTTAATATTCATGTTACCTGCTTCTAAAGCCAGTTCTACAAATTTACCTGCATCAAAGTTCACATTAGTCAAGGTAGAGTAAAATCCTCTTTCTATAAATGCATCAACTTCATCATCAGTGTAACCTAATTCCCGAGCATGGTAAAGGTAAGCACTTATTCCTTTAATGGCAAACAATAGGTTGTCCTGTAATCTAGCCACGGTTGGTTCTTTTCCACATACTCCTCTAATAGTACATCCAGTTCCCTTTGCAGTTTGGGAGCACTGGTAACAAAACATATCTAATGAATCTTTTTTCTCCACTTTATCTCCTCCTTCTACGGTCTGATTTTGATTTTTATTAATTCCACGAATTGAATCTATAAATCCCATTTTGTCTCCTCTATAATGTCTTAATTTTTATATGGCGGTTGGATTATATGGCCTCGAACTGATCTTTCCCCACAAAACACAGAGGGCAGACCCAGTCATCAGGAAGGTCTTCAAAAGAGGTTCCAGGCTCTATACTATTTTCAGGGTCTCCATTTTCAGGATTATATATGTATGCACAAACTATACATCTGTAATTCATTTGTTATCTCCAGATTTTTTCCCTATATTAAACCCTATCAGCAAAGTATAAATAATTATTGTCACTAACAGAGTATAAAATGAAACAAATTTATTTCATTATTAATTCAATAATTTCTTAAAAAATATTAACTAAATTGAATGGTTAATTAATAATCAGAAATTAATCATTATTAGAATTAAAAATAATAAGATTAATTTAAATTAATTCAGCTTTAATTAGGAGCTAACAAGGATGCCTATCGACCAAAAAACATGGAATTCATTGAAAACAATGGGATTAACTGATTATGAGGCCACGACTTATCTGGCTTTGACCTCCATGATATCAGGCACAGCCACCGAAATTAGCATGGCCTCCAAAGTCCCTAGATCTCGCGTATATGACATATTGAAGAATATGGCTCGTAAAGGATTCGTGGAAATTGAAAGAGGCAGGCCATTAAAATACAATGTTGTTCCTCCGGCTGAAGTTTTTTATAGAAATAAGCAGAAATTAATTGAGGATCTGGAAGAAGCTGAATTGGATCTCACTAGTACCTATGAAAGCCAAATTTCCAAATTACCA
>CAYUFT010000149.1:0-3305 GCA_964444115.1 uncultured Methanobacteriaceae archaeon | reverse complement strand
GTACTATTAAAAGAGTTTTAAAGACCTCAGTAAATCCCGTCTAAAATGCCTTAAATTAAAAAAAAGGACCATATATAAGCTTTTTTGTCCATTTTGACAAAGAAACATTTATATAGGATTATAATATGAATAATAGTTGTTGTTACCAAAGTCTAATTTATAGCCATTTGAGGCTTTTAGACATGGAGGCGGTACAATTAAGCGACATTCGCGATATTCACTACTAATTGCATTATGCATGGTAGTGAGCATTTTGCCCTTTTCACAAGGGGCTTTATTAGGAGACATCCAAAACTCTAAAACTACTTTAAAAATCGATGGAACAGTTTCACAAGTAAGCGCTGCTAGTATTACTAAAGCTACGGCAGCAGAGAATGCACAATTAACTCATTTGCAAGGAAAAGCTGGATTAAGCACTTTGCGAAAATACATTAACAAACACTTAAATCACAGATCCGGAGCAGCACACAGCGCTGCAGGTGTTAATAAAACCGGATACGGGGACTGCTGGGGACTCTCAGATTGGACTGCAAAGATACTCAAAAAAAATGGATACACTGTCAGAGTGGTGCAAGGTGCAACATCAGCATCATCCAGACACCGCTGGACACAAGTAAAAATTGATGGAAAATGGATCACCTTTGAACCTTCACTGGTGACCAAAAAATACGGAAGTAAACCTTACACATCTACATGTGGAAAAGCAAGCAAGGTCATAGTAACCTACAATGCTAAATAGGTTTACTTTTATTTTATTTTTTAGAATTTTTTTATTTTTAATATTTTGATCTATAATTAATTTTTAAAAGAATTATTTAAGAATCAATTTAGAATCTAATTGTTTATAAAATTTTTTTACACCTATAGCTAAAATTTTTCAAGAGTTTTTGAGAACTTAAGTTAAATTAATAAGGAATTGTGATAAATTGAAGTGATTCTATATGCTCTTAATTTAGCGTTTTTTAGTATTTGAAGTATTTTAGTAGGTTAAAAAATATACTGATTAACCCAAATATTTTTATAATATATTAACTCCAAATTATTAATATAAAATAATTTTTTATTGTATTTACTCATTTGGAGGATTCTAATGAAGCTAATTTCAAAAAATCCCATTGTAATCTTGAATTTCAAAACATATCTGGAATCGACTGGAAAAAACGCTTTAGAATTAGCTAAAGCATGTGAAAAAGTAGCAAAAGAAACAGGAGTAAATATTGCAGTGGCTCCCCAACATATAGATCTTTATAATCTATCAAAAGAAGTTGATATTCCCGTACTAGCACAGCATATTGATCCAATTACTGCTGGCGGCCATACTGGAAGCGTTCTCCTGGAATGTGCTCAAGAAGCCGGAGCATCAGGTACTTTAATAAATCACTCTGAAAAAAGAATGAACCTGGCAGGCATTGATGAAATCATTAAAAGATCCTCTGAGCAGGAAATGATTAGTGTAGTGTGTACTAATAATATTGAAACTAGCGCAGCAGTAGCTTCACTAAGACCTAATTTCGTAGCTGTTGAACCTCCAGAACTTATTGGATCTGGAATACCAGTTTCACAGGCCGAACCTGAAGTTGTCACCGGAACAGTTGCTGCAGTGCAGAAAATAAATCCTTCGGTGAAGGTTCTTTGTGGTGCTGGTATTTCCACCGGAGATGACCTGAAAGCGGCTTTAGATCTAGGATCAGAAGGTGTTTTATTAGCATCTGGAATTATTCTGGCTAAGAACCCTGAAAAAGCACTTTTAGACTTAGTAAGTAAAATTTAAGCAAATTATATCCATAGGAATTTCATATTAAGTTCATAATATTAATTTCCTAATGTTTTAATATTTTATAACAGCTACTGAGTTCGGCAGCTTAAGGAGAATATGAATGTCACTCAAATTCAATACCATAGACGATTTTCAGTTTAACAACAAAACAGTTTTAGTCCGGGTAGATATAAATTCCCCGGTGGATCCTAATACCGGAATTATCTTAGACGACACACGAATGAAACTTCATGCAGAGACTATAAGTGAACTATCTGATAAAGGAGCTAAGACTATTCTTTTAGCTCATCAAAGTCGTCCAGGTAAAAAGGATTTTACCACCTTAGAACAACACGCACATGCGTTATCCAAAATAATCGGTCGACCGGTGATTTATGTAGAAGATATATTTGGCTGTGCAGCCATGGAAACAATCGCCCGGCTTAAGCCTGGTGACGTGTTACTTCTTGAAAATGTCCGCTTTTACTCAGAAGAAGTTTTAAAAAGAGAAGCTCGCTTGCAAGCAGACACCCATATGGTGAGAAAACTTTCTAACATTGCCGATTACTTTATTAACGATGCTTTTGCAACTGCTCATCGATCGCAGCCTTCATTAGTTGGTTTTGCATTCAAATTACCATCTGCAGCAGGACGATTGATGGAAAAAGAGCTTAAAATTCTTTATGGTGCATTAGATAATGTTCAGCGCCCTTGCGTGTATGTATTAGGTGGGGTGAAAGTCGATGATTCCATTATGGTCATAGAAAATGTGCTGGAAAATGGAAGTGCTGATTTTATTCTCACTACTGGATTAGTGGCCAATATATTCCTTCTAGCTTCTAAAGTCCAAATCGGTAAATGTAATAAAGAATTTATTGAGAAAAAGGGATATTTTGATTTTGTAAAGGTTGCTGAGAGGTTAATAAATAAATTTAAGGATAAAATTTTAATACCTATTGATGTGGCAATTTGTAAAGATGATAAACGGATGGATGTTCCAGTTAATGAGATTCCGGATCTTCCAATATATGACATTGGGACAGAAACTATCAAATTATATGCTCAAAAGATACGTCAGGCCAAAACCATATTTGCCAATGGCCCGGCAGGAGTTTTTGAAAATCCAGAATTCAGTATTGGGACCGACGACATACTCAATGCCATAGCTTCTTCAGATGGATTCTCTATTATTGGAGGAGGCCATCTTGCAGCAGCTGCAGTTCAAATGGGCTTTGAGGGTGAAATTGACCACATTAGTAGTGGTGGTGGGGCCAGTATAAGTCTCCTGGCAGGTGAAGAACTTCCAGTGGTAAAAGTCTTAGAAGAAGTAGCAGTTAAAAAATAACTGCAATAAATTAATTTATAATGAATTTATTGAAAGGCAATATTATTTTTAAAATAATGTATTTCAAACTCTTATTAACATTCAAAGATTATAAATGCTTAATTTAAGATTTAAACCTTTTTTAAGAGTATGAAATTTAATAATAAATATAAATTCGAATATAATTAATAATAATCTCCAAATAGCAAACTATAAAAGCAATAA
>CAYUFT010000148.1:0-3313 GCA_964444115.1 uncultured Methanobacteriaceae archaeon | reverse complement strand
TTCCTATGAATTTTTTGCCCATGATTCGAGGTAATGATTTGGCATAGATTTTATGGCCTCTAAATATTATATTATCTGGATGTCCACGATTTCTATGAACTAGCTTTCCACCATCATAAGAGGCCCATACATTGATTTCAGTGGAACTATATATATTTTCTACTTTATAGGTGATTATATTTCGGCGATTAACTCCCCATCTATCTGTACCTGCTAAATATATGGCTTTAGATACGGGATTATAGTTTTTAGCAGTGTATCTTCCTTGTCTATAATAACGAGGACTGTTTGGTACACTCACATATTCTCCATCTTTCATTTTAAAGACTTTAACTTTAGATCTTCCAGAGTTATAGATAGCAATACCTACATTACCTATGGGATCCTTAATAAGAAAATGACCCATTCCAAGTTTTCTTAGAAGTTTATATGCCTGGTTAACATCTGTTTTAGTTATACGTCCTTTTACTGAAATTTTCCCAGCTAAGCTCTCCAGTTTCTTATTTATCCAGACCACATCAGGACCACCAGTTGAAACAATCCATCCATTCTTTGATATTATGGTGTGGAAAAAGTATCCATTTACCAGCTTGTACTCTTTAATTGTTTCTTTCCCATACCATTTCACTTTCTTGATATAAAGATTTGCGGCATAGGTAGAGTCTCTTCTGTATGCAAAAACGTCTACTCCTTTTTTAACATGTACTAATACGGAACAACAACCACTTTCGGTTTTAATGGTATTGGTTTTTTGGAGTCCTGTGGAATTACTATTACTAGATTTGTTGCTATCACTAGAAACATTAGTTCCATTTATAGTCTGATGAGTAGTATAATCAGTATTATGGTCAATAGACCTATCTTCTAAATCATTGTTGGTAATGTCTGCAGCTGTAGCACTACCTATAAAAAATAAAACTAATAAAAAAATTCCTATAATTACAATTGGTTTTCTGAAAATCTTTCCTCCCCCGATTAAATTTTCATTTAAAAATAATTTATTTCTAATATAATTCTTATTAAAACTATATAATAAAAACTACGTCTTATTTTATGAATATTTTTTAATATTAGAATAATATTTATAATAAATACCCTATATTGGTGATTAATTATTTAAAAGATAATAAATTCTTTTGAATGTCTGTTTTATCCATTTTTTCAATTTCACTTTCCATTATTTTAATCCAGTTATAAATGCGCAGAGCATCAGTTGATGGGGAGTTTTTAGATCTATTATTAACTGAATCATTGGACACTTTTAATGCATTTTCCATGCATTTTTTCAGATTTAATTGAAATTTTAAAAACTCTTTTAATGAAAAAACTACTAGTTCATCCCCTTCTTGAAAAATACTTTGTCTATGAAAAACTAGTTCGTCGTTTTTTAATTGGAGTTTTACAGATTTCATTAAATCACTTTTTAATTGGGATTAGCTAAATTGATTGATCATATTAAAATAGTTTATATTAAAACTAAATTCCAATAATAGCTGGAACAATAGTCTTATCTTTACAAATTCTTTTTTTCTTTTTAATTTCAATTTCTGGCCATTTAAAGTTTTCAAGGGAGGTCTGACTCTCAAATTTCATCAAAGAGGTCACGATTTTTGATGCTTTTTCCAGTTCGTTTTTTGCTTTTCTAATTTCTCTTTTTTTATATTTAACCTGGGATTTCTGGGCATTCGCAGTCATTTCACCAGATTTTTCTAAATAATATTTTAATCGCATCATTTCTACTTGCAATTCGTCTAATGGAAATGCGACAATTTCCTCTTCCTTATTAAAAGCACCTAAATTATAGCTGCTAGTGCAGTTTTTTTCCAGTTTCACAATAGCATACTTCATTTTAATCTCTCAAATCGTAATTCATAATCTAATTGTAGTTTAATAGAATAAAGGCAGATTAACAATTAATTAATTAAATACTGCTTTTTATCATCAATTTAATAATATTATATTTTAGATTATAGTGAATATGAATAATTAGATTTTAGAATATATTAGAACTTGAGATAGAGAGCATTTGGAAAGTATTGAATTTAAGAGTTAATATTTTAAAATAAGAATTTAATTGAAAGATATAGTATTTTAAAAATAAAAAATAAAATGGATTATCTGCCCATAATTAGTCGTGGTGATGTTTATGGTGATATTTTTTCATTTCACTGTGTTTGTGAACTTTGCGAATGATTATTTCTACAAATTCCCCTTCTGCAACTTCTGCAACTTCTAATAAGTCTTGAGGAACAATAACTTTCTCAGAAGTTCTTTTTAAAACGGTTGAATAACCTTTATGGTAATGTCCAGGTCTATGGTGGCAATTACAATCCTCTTTTTTCTCATGCATTTTTTTCACCCCATAAAATAATTTGTAGTTATATTTATGTAGGTGTAAGCTATTAATTTTTTAGATATCTTATTTTTAGATATAAATTTTTAAATATTAATAAAGGATTAATATCTTCTTATTTGAACATTTTTAGATAATTATTTGGACTAATAAAATCAAATAAGATACGAACTTTATATATTATTAAATATTTATCATAATTATCCGATATCTATAGAAAATATTTATCTCATCTGTTTTATGGAATAAAAAGTTTTATTTGGGGTGCATTATGGCGAAGGCAAATTTACTGGTAGTAGAAGATGAATTTATCACTGCTATGGATTTAGAAGAAAGGCTGGAGGAAATGGGATATAATGTACTTAAAATAGCTTCTTCTGGTGAGGATGCTATTAAATTTGCGGCTGAACTTCGTCCTGATTTGGTTTTAATGGATATAGTTCTACATGGAAACATAAATGGTACTGAAGCTGCTGAGAAGATAAATTCTCTGGAGATACCAGTAATTTTTTTAACGGCATATAGTGATGACAAAACACTCGCTAATGCTAAAAAAAGTAGTCCCTATGGTTATATTGTTAAACCCTATGACAGCCCAGTTCTGGAAGTAAGTATAAAATCTGCTCTTAAAAAATATGCCTCAGATCAAAAAGAAATGGATCGAGTACGGCTAAAAGCCATTGAAGAACCACAGTCTAATAAAAATAAAAAAGTCGTATCTGATTCCAAATCATTAGAAAATCCTCCATTAAAAAGCCAGGAAACTAAATTAATGATAGTAGAAGATGAGTTTATTACTTCTATGGATTTAAATTATAAATTAGAGGAAATGGGATATGATGTAGTTGCTATGGCTGCGTCAGGATATCATGCGGTTGAAAGGGCCAAAAAATTTAATCCAGATGTTGTTTTAATGGATATAATTCTTCAAGGAGATATGGATGGTATTGAAGCTGCAGA
>CAYUFT010000147.1:0-3320 GCA_964444115.1 uncultured Methanobacteriaceae archaeon | reverse complement strand
TGAAGATTTACCAAATCCCTAATGAGAAAGTCTTTAAAGAAATGGGGACTTCAAAAGATGGTTTAACTTCACTAGAGGCCCAAAAAAGATTAGAAAAATATGGCCTCAATCAGATAGAAGAGGTTAAAAAAAGGCCATTGATATATGCTTTTTTAGCTAATTTTTACAATATTTTAGCACTTTTACTCTGGGCAGCTAGTTTCATGGCCTTTATATCTGGAACGCCACAGTTAGGAATTGCTATCATTTGTGTTATTGTTATAAATGCTATTTTTAGTTTTTGGCAGGAATTTGAGGCAGAAAAGGCCACAGAAGCCCTGAAAAGTATTCTTCCATCCAGAGCTAGAGTCATAAGGGATGGCCAGGAATTGGAAATACTTGCCAATCAACTGGTTCCAGGGGATATTCTGGTTTTAGGCGAAGGGGATAACATATCTGCCGATGCTCGACTTACGGAGGCCTATCAGATTAAAGTGGATAATTCCACCCTTACTGGTGAATCCAGGCCCGTTAGAAAAGTTTCTGATATCCAGGAAGAAGAGGATAACTTCGTGGAAATGCATAATCTTATTTTTGCAGGGACCAGTGTAACATCTGGTTCGGGAAAGGCAGTAATCTTTGCCACAGGTTTTAAAACAGAGTTCAGTAAGATTGCAACTCTTACTCAAGAAGTAAAAGAAGAACCTAGTCCTTTGCAAAAGCAAATATCTCGCTTGGCTCAAATAATTGCGGTTATTGCCGTGGTAATGGGAGTATCTCTATTTTTTATCAATGTTTATCTGGTAAAACTTCCCTTATCTTTAGCATTTACCTTTGCTATAGGCCTAATGGTGGCTAATGTGCCAGAGGGGCTGCTTCCCACAGTTACTCTGGCCCTGGCGGCGTCGGCCAAGAAAATGGTTAATAAAAACGCCCTTATAAAACGTTTATCTAGTGTAGAAACTTTAGGATCTACTACTATTATCTGTACAGATAAAACAGGGACTTTAACCAAAAATGAGATGACAGTGAGGAAAATATGGGTTCCAGATAAAATTATAGATGTTACTGGAGCAGGGTATAAACCTGAAGGCGAATTTATCTTTGATACACAACCGGTTGATCATAAAGACCTTCGAGAAATAAAATTATTAATGAGGGCTGCTTCTTTTTGTAATGATGCCAAATTGATACCTCCTAATCAAAAAGAGGGTAAGGAATGGAGGATATTGGGGGATCCTACTGAAGCTGCACTTCTGGTAGCAGCGCGTAAAATAGGATTTAACTGGGAAAAAGAAATGGAAAAACTTCCCAGATTTTTAGAACTTCCTTTTGACTCTAAACGAAAATCAATGAGTTCTATTCACCAGAAAACTGATAAAAGAGTGGCCTATGTTAAAGGCGCTCCCAAAAAGATAATTTCACTTTGTAATCAAATTTCGGTGGATGGAAAGCCACAGCCTTTAAGTGAGGAAGATAAAGAGAAAATCGTTACTATTCACGATAAATTAGCGGGGGAAGGTCTCAGAATACTGGCCATGGCCTATAGGGATCTTCCTCAAGATTTATCAGAATTCACTCCAGATACGGTGGAAAAAAATTTGATTCTGGTGGGAATGACGGCCATGCAGGATCCGCCCCGTCCAGAAATCAAATCTGCTGTAGATGATTGCCATCGGGCAGGAATACGTATTATGATGATCACGGGGGATTATGGCCTGACTGCAGGGGCTATCACCCAGGAAGTAGGGATAATTGATGATAAAAAGTTTCGTATTGTCAAGGGGAAAGAATTGGAAGCCATGGATGATGAAGAGGTAACCGAAATTTTAACTTCTGGTGAAAATGTAATATTTGCCCGGGCGGTACCTGAACATAAGATGAGAATAGCCTCGCTACTGGAAGATCAGGATGAAACCGTGGCCATGACTGGGGACGGAGTAAATGACGCACCAGCTCTTAGAAAAGCAGATATTGGGGTGGCTATGGGTATCACGGGGACTGATGTAGCCAAAGAATCAGCAGACATGGTATTGACTGATGATAACTTTGCCACTATTGTCTCTGCTATTAAAGAGGGCCGTACCATTTATGAAAACATAAGGAAGTTTATAACCTACATTTTTGCCCATGAAACGGCTGAAATAATTCCCTTTGTATTAATGGTTCTTTTAAAAATTCCACTACCCATAACTGTTATGCAGATACTTGCTATTGACCTGGGAACAGATACATTACCTGCTCTGGCCTTGGGAAGAGGGCCATCTGAATCGGATGTTATGGATCGCCCACCCAGATCTCGAAAAGAGCGACTACTTAATTTTTCAGTCATATTCAGGGGGTACATATTCTTAGGATTGATAGAAGCAGCTCTGGTTATGTCTGGATATTTCTGGACTCTTTATCGAGGTGGATGGACCTTAGGAGAAAGCTTACCATTCTCCGATCCTTTATATTTGCAGGCCACTACCATGGTATTTGCAGGGATTGTAATGGCCCAAATTGGTAGCCTTTTGGCCTGTCAAACCACCAGATATTCTTCATTTAGTATTGGTTTATTTAAAAATAGATGGATTGTTTGGGGAATTTTATTTGAAACTATAGTTCTACTTTCTATTGTTTATCTGCCTTCTCTACAAGCTATTTTCAACACCACTGGCCTGGGATTAATTGAATGGGCTTATTTAATCCCATTTATTCCTATAATGTTTGGAGCAGATGAATTGAGGAAATACTACCTTAGAAAACGGCATAAACAATCATAACAACAATAAACAATTAAAAATATCATAATACATTATGAATCATAGTAATGAATATTATAAATATCCGTTTTGCTAAATCATGGAAATATATAAAGATCTAATTAAGGCTTATTTTTTTTATATTCTTTATTTTATCTTTTAAAATCCTGTGCAGATCTTCAGCACCTATAATTTCAGTGTCTTCTAATTTCCAGTGCGATGGATACATAATAAATGGTCTGGATTGTCCTCCACCCAGGCCCCCGTGACTTCCAATTAACTCTTCAAAAGCAGCTACTTCTTCATTTTCAGGATCATAAAAGCTGTTTACCCAGATATCTGGTGCATATTCAAATTCATCACTTCTTAAGAGATGTTTGCCTGAATTCGCACCGAAATTTTCCAGTGGATTTTTCCCTTCCACTTTATTTTGCTTTAAATAATAGATTCCTTCTTTTCCAATGGCTAAAGGTCCAAATTCACGGGAGTGGATCATTATAAATCCTATTCCATCATGCTGTACCAATCCAGGGATTAAATTCGGAAATATTCTAGTTATATCTTCGTAAGTCAATCTTTCTTCCCATTTAGTTAGAT
>CAYUFT010000146.1:0-3366 GCA_964444115.1 uncultured Methanobacteriaceae archaeon | reverse complement strand
TTTGGAATAGTCATGTTAATGGAGAAAAAATTCAGATACATTGATTATTAACATTCAACATCCCCTTAGTTTTAATGGGAGAATAGTTCTTGAAATCAGATAAATTAATAAATAAAGACCAATTAAATGGTTATAAAACTAAGAACTATTTTTTCATTAATTCAAATCAATAATTTAATAAATTTAAATTAATAAATATTTTAAATAATCTAAATTAAGAGGATAATCATGAGTAATCTATTTTTAGAAATTTTTGCTATTGGCTTGCTTATTTTATTAAATGGTATGCTGGCCATGTCTGAAATAGCAGTTATATCTTCTCGAAAAATTAAACTACAAAAAATGAGTCAGGACGGAAATAAAGGTGCTGATATCACTCTAAAATTATTAGAGTCACCCAACCAATTTTTATCCGCAGTTCAAATAGGAATTACTCTGATAGGAATTTTAGCAGGTGCCTTTGGTGGTGCCACGATTTCCATTTATTTAAACAATTATTTGAGTGGTTTCAGCTTTCTGGTCCCTTATAGTGACACCTTAAGTATAATAATAGTGGTTTTGATAATTACTTATTTCTCACTGGTAGTCGGAGAACTTTTTCCTAAGAGAATAGGACTTAATAATCCAGAAAAGATTTCAGTTAAAATAGCCCGACCATTATTGATATTATCCAGAATCACCAGCCCCGTGGTTTCTCTTTTAAGTTTTTCCACAGATTCACTATTGCGTTTAATTGGATCCAAAAAAGAAAGCAGTGATAAAGTAACTGAAGACGAAATCAAACTCCTTATTAAAGAAGGTCTAAAAGCCGGGACTGTGGAAAAAGAAGAAGAAGATATTATTAAAAGAGTTTTTAGACTGGACCAGCAAAAAGTTGGCAGTTTAATGACTCCCAAAACAGAAATCATATGGTTAGACCTGGATGATCCCTTAGAAGAAGCTGAAAAACAGATAATTGATAGTGAACGATCTATTTTTCCAGTGGGTAAAGATGAATTAAACAATTTTTTAGGTGTTGTTCAGACTAAAGACATTCTGGGATCAATATTAAATGGTGAAAAAATTAATATTGAGTCCAATTTAAAGGAACCTTTAGTTATACCCGAAACTCTGCCGATTTTAGATGTATTAAACCTTTTCAAAGAAAACAAAAACTATGTACATATGGCCATGGTAGTGGACGAATATGGTAGTATAGAAGGTTTAATAACACTCAACGACATATTAGAAGCATTAGTTGGAGATATACCATCTTTAGATGAACCAAACGAACCTAAAGCCATTCTTAGAAAGGATGGATCATGGTTGGTAGATGGTTATCTATCTGCAGAAGAATTTAAGGAAGTATTGAATATTGAAAAGCTTCCTGATGAGAATAATGGTAATTTCAATACTATTGGTGGTTTTATAATGAGCTACACTGGTAAGGTACCTGATACCGGAGAAATATTCCAGTGGGAAAACCTTGAATTTGAAATCGTAGATATGGATGGCCACCATATTGACAAAATACTGGTTAGAATTATTTAAATTACTATTTTTTTATTTCTTATTCCTTAAAATCATATTTCAAATACTTATTTTATATTAAAAAGACTATAAAAAAACTCTAAATAAATAATAGAGATTATTTCTTATGTATTTTAACACAATGAGCACCCCCATTTCATTAAACTTAAAAGTTTATATATTTAAATGTACCTATATTATATAGGGTTCCAAAAACTAACAAAACAGAGGGGAGTGAAAATTTCAATAGATATTGAGCAATAATATTTAATCATATTTGATAATATGATATAGGTGAGAAAATAATGACCAAAAACATATCCCTCGAAGAATATCAAAAATCATACCATAAGGTGGCCAAAGCAGACCGGGCCAGAAGTTTCTACCTACATTTGGCCATTTATTTAAGTATAAACACTGTTTCAGCTATTATAAATATTATATTCACTCCCAATTTTCTGTGGGTGATTTTCCCCATAACCTTCTGGGGCATGGGAGTAGTCTGGAATTATATATCCTCCTTTATTTTAATTGACAAAAAGCTGCAGAAATTATCACTAAAGGCCGAAAAAGAAGTATTGAAATAACACAAAAAAGTTCTAAAAATTGAATTAACTAATCATAACTTGATGATTATGCGAATTAAATGATATTTATTCATTTTTTACTAATTTAACACATTGAATCCATCAAATAATCCACATACGAATATTTCCCATTAAATTTAAAATCATATATAATTTGAATATTAATGGAGGTTAAAAAAGTGAAAATAAAAATAGTTGCCTTATTAGCTGTTTTATTTATAGCTTGTTCTGCCCTGCATTTTGTAGAGCCGACAGCAGCAGTTCAAAAGGGATATAAAATAGATCAAGGGACCAAATATTTCTATGATGGCCAAACCGGACATCAAAAAGTCATCTGGAAGACTTACTGGTACTCTAAAAACACCCGTAAGATTGTGAGAAGCTGGTATATCAAAGTGCAAGGTAAATATGTATACGGTTACACCGATACCACCACCCTGCAAAAAGTATCTAAAACAAAAATGAAAATAACCGTTCCTCAACCTGATTTTACACCCCCCGTATATATATTATACAAAAAGACTAAAATGGATACCAAAAACTTTTACTGGAAAGTTTCCCGGCCTAATATACAATACCATATTCCTCTGAATCAGAACTGGATAACTAAATAACCCCTATATTTTATTATTTCTATTTTTTCCATAACAATTTTTAAAATCATTTTAACATCAATTCAAAAACTTTTTTAAATGGTCATATTGTTAATCATAACAATTTAAAAAAAATTCGTTTCTCCCTAAAATATCCTTATTTTATAAATAAAAGGCCAAAATCATATCATAATAAATAAAAAAGGCATATGGTGCATTATTTTAACACATCCCTCTAAAGCCCCACTGATGCCAGTATAGGGCATGACACATGTATAAGATTTGGCCTTAAAGAATAACCTATTCTTAAAAAAAGCTCTTAATGATAAGATTTTATTTAAATAGAGTATGGTGGAGTCCTTTCTATTCAACCAATGTAAAAAAAACTCAAATTGAGTCTTATTTGATTTAATAGGCCCATAGCTTCCCTTTTTCCCGATTTTGAACCACAATCTTTATATAGTATGTCAAAAGGATATGATGATATCAGTGCGACCTTTATTTAGTCAAAATGATTATTATTGAACTTTTTTCAATAATATGAACTTCCTAAAGCTGCATTGATATGGAGGCGGTAAAATTTCGCGAAAATTAAATGTAGTTTTCGTATTTACATTATGTTTAGCTTTTTTAAGCTTTAGTGGAATTCACGCCACTGACGTGAATCAGACATCACT
>CAYUFT010000145.1:0-3465 GCA_964444115.1 uncultured Methanobacteriaceae archaeon | reverse complement strand
AAACTTCTTTCCTAAAAAGTTTACACCATCCTATTGGCTATTTCAATAGCTTTATTTTCCCCATAAATTAAACTCAAGTTAGATATAATGGTTAAATAAGACTTTAAAGGATTAATATCGTCTTTTAAAGTGGTATTGGTCATGTAAACTAAGGTTTTTACTACAGATTCAGTATTTCCTGCGATGTGATAAACCAGGACTGTATCTGCATAATGATTCAGGCCATAGTTAGTTGGGCTACCATCATCAGTAAATCTTCCTTGAGAATTTTGATTGTTCACTAACCATTTGGATCCTTTTTTAATAGAATTTAAAACATCTGTATCATTATTAGAATTATAATAGAGACATAGTCCTTTCAAAATTTCAATATTTTGATAGGATTGTGAAGTCCAGGAACCATCACTTTTTTGAGCTTTTAAAACATTTTTGATGATTTTTTCCTTGCCATTTGGCTTCATTCCACTTACCTGAGCATCATTTTTCAAACTTAAATAATCTGGACCAAGAGCACTGTTTATTGATGGTTTAGCACTGGAAATATTTATATAATCATTCCCAGTCTGTTTATTAACAAAATCAAGCCCTTTCATGGTTATAATGGTCTGATTTTCATTAATATTTGACTTTTTATTGTCCATGGTAATTAATGGATATATGGTTTCCATTGTTCCCACAGTATACTCTTCTGGAGGTATACTTGTAGGAAATGATCCATTTTCCATTTGTTTATAACTCAGCCAGTTAACTAAATACTGTGAACGATTATTTAGATTTGTATCTGAGCTATTAGACATATAATTATATAATGTAGCTATTTGGGAATTTAATGCATAGTCCCCTTTATATATGCCTCCAAATTCTAAATCAAGGAGTGAATCTTTTAAATAGTCTCCTCCGTTTTCAGAATAACTGTAACCATTCCAGAATTGTTCTATAAATTCTACACTCTTTTTATATTCTGTATCATTAATTGATGATGAGTTTAAGTTAGTAGTAGGGGGATTCAATGTAGGATTTTTAATATACTTATAAACAGAAGCATCTCCAGATACAAAATATGTTTTAAAGTGAGTATCATACGGTATGTAAGTTATCATTCCATTGGAAGAGGTTAGGTTGTACATGCCGGGAGATACGTAGATATAGCTTATATTATATTTATTTAAGAGATAATAGGCCTCACTTGATTGTGCAGTCCCTAACATAGTATCTACATCTCTTTGGGTGGCTACAGTTTCATCAACAGAAGGTGCAGTTCCCATAAATCCTTCATAAACCGTTTTCCAGAGAGCAATGTCTTTACGATGCGTATTACCTATTAAAAAATATGCATCATCTTTTGTTGTTAAAAAAATTGCATCTGTGGGTGTTTCGTTTTCAATCCACTTAAAAGCGGAAATCTGATTTGCTGTAGGTTGGCTGACACCGGTGTAAGTAATTGCTACTCCTTGAGCTATAGGCATTGAAATAATGATTAATAATAGAATTATTTTTAAACTTCCACCGAAGTCTCTGTTAAATAATTTATAACTTTTGAAAATTGAAAGTTCACTAATTTTAGGCAATAAAACATATGCAAACACATATCCTGCCATTAATGTTAATGGAATGGCGGCATATGGATCTCTAAATCTAAAGGAGTATGTTCCAATTACCATAAATGCAAAGGCCCACAATGCCAAAAATTTATATAATGAGTTCTTTGATTTTATGAAAATAACCAGCCCATATAATCCCAGAACTAGCTGAAGAATGCCCATCCATTTGGGGAACCCTAAAATAGTTACTGGTTCCTGTTGGAATCTGGCTACGAAAGTAACAAATTCTAAAAGCCCAATTCCAATTAAAATGAATACAATGGAAAATGTGACTGGCTTTTTCTTAAATGATGGTATTAAAAACGTTACCATTAAAAGCAGAACTACTAGTGCCATAAATACCCATCCCCTATGAGTGAAAAGATATATGACAAATATAACTAAGGTAAACAGCAAATATTTGTAGTTTCCAGAGAATATTTTTAGAAAATTCTTTAAGGCAAAATTATCCAAGTTTTCATATCCGGGAATTGATTTGATATATTTTACTAAAAAGTAAGCCATGCTTATGAAAAGCAGTATTCCAAGTGATTCGGGTATAAATACAGACGTACGAACTATAAATGCTGGGACAAATGCGAATAGGAGAGTTGATAGTAATTCTGCATTATTATTATCAAAAAGCTCATGTGATAATTTATAAAATACAAAAACTGAGGCAACTCCTAGAAGCGGAGGCAAAATAAAGAAAACTAACTGACTGTGAAATGTTTCATAAAGAATAGTTCCAATGATATGATACAATGGCGGGTAACCATAAGAACTTAAGCCCATTAAAGAAAGAGGATTGTGGGATATAACTCCAAAACCTTGTTCAGTTATCCTCATAACAATATCATGGTGTAAATATGCGTCATTACCGGCAATAGAAAGATTTCTGCTGGGAATTAATCTAACGAGGAATGTTCCAAGTAATATTAATATTAAATAGATTTGATTAAGATTTTTTGCAATTAAATTAGAGCTTAAAATGGATTTTTTACTCATTGGGCCACCATTATAGTAATTTTTACTTGTAATTGAATTAAATTATAAATATTCAAATTATTAATATCTTTAACATTCTATTGAACTAAATTTATAATCTTGAATGTTTTTCAGGTTTTGAAATTTTTTCTTATATTAATTCTAATTCAGCATTTATAAGTATATTTTTTACTATAATCCTTGGTAAATTTCTATTATTTTCTAATTCTATTATCATAATATGTCTAATGATTGTACTGATTATATAAATAAAATGAAAATAAGGACTAGAGAGAAATAATTATTTTAATAATTAGTATTTTTACTCTATAAAATTGTTCTAAGGAGTTTTAAAAGTTCTGGATAGCCTTTTAAAAGTTTTAAGATAGATAATTTTGAAATTGAATCAATATCATTATTTTGGGCAGATTTTAGTAGGTTATTTATATCTTCATCATTGAGTTTATCAAAAATTTTTCTAAATCGCAGTGCTTTTTCTAAATTTTTACCTAATTGGGATTTCCAAATTTTTTCGTAATTTTTCAAGGATTTTTCAGTGTAGTCCTCTTTTTGAACAGCTTTTGCAGCAGCCATACCTGCTATTTTAGCACATTCTGCAGAAATATGGATTCCACCGCCAGTCACAGGATCGACCTGTCCGGCAGCATCTCCCACCACTATTAAGCCATTTCCATAGGTTCTTTTAATCGGTCCACCTATTGGGACCGCACCCACATTGAATTCAACTTTTTTACCACCTAACTTTTCTGCAAATTTTTGGAGATAGTGATAGGCAGTGCCTTGGGAACTCCTAATACCTAGCCCTACATTGGCTCTACTATCTCCTTTGGGAAATATCCAGGCATATCCTCCGGGTGCTATTTTCTGGCCAAAATAG
>CAYUFT010000144.1:0-3546 GCA_964444115.1 uncultured Methanobacteriaceae archaeon | reverse complement strand
AGGATTAATAAATTTTAGTGATATAGATAAATTAATTTATTTATTTTATTAAGTCTATAATCTGCATATTTTGATTTTAAACTATCTATTTTATCTAATATCATTTTTGACACCCTTATTCATATTCAAACTAATCTATTCACAGATTAATATTTTCTCCAGTTCATTTTGATTGATTTCAGTAGGGAAACCCTCTTCGTGCCAGTGGTTCTGACATCCTACATAGTCCAGCACAACGCACTGTGCTGGTATTTTCATAGAGTCAGATTTCCAGCCTCCTGAAATTAAATTAGAAACACAAGCCACTCCTACAATGCCGAGTTCATTTCTATCTTCTGGGGTGCTTTGGGAAAATGCACTTGACTCGTGAGATATTATATATACTTCAAAATTTTCCTCAAGGCCTTTTTTGGTAATTGATGCTGCAGGACATTTATTTTGACACATTGAGCATTTCAATCCTAAATTTTCTTCAATGGCCCTGCATTGCTTGTCTTGATGATATTTCATACACCCAGGAATGAGTACTGCCTTTCGAGGTCTTTTTTCAAATTCGCTTCGGAAAGTAAGATTCATTATTTCAGCTCCAAGCATATTTAAATGATATTCCACCTGCTTTCTCCCACAAAATATTAGGTCTTCTTTATCAATATGATCAGCAAGTTTTTCATCAAGGAAATTGTTTACTTGTGATGTGTACTGACTTAGATTTTTACAGGCAGTTTCATGAAACCAATCGGAAAACATTAAGATGCTGGTAAGATCCAAGGCAAATTCTTCTTCTGATTTTTGATTTAAAAACTCTTTCCAGATTTTTAAGTGCTTTAATTCTTGAACATAATCTCCTGTTGATTCTAACCATTTTAATAGAAGTTTTAGATTTTTTTTAGTTAATTCCACCATTTCAGAGGATTCACTTAATACATCAGGCCCGGAATTATTATTTGCAAGGAACATAGTAACCATAAGTCCACGCAAATCATCTATTTCTTCTTTTAAGGAGGGTATTTCATTTCTCAGAGTGGAAAGTTTTGATAATAATATCTGAGGCCGTTCATCCAGCTTTAAAGATTTTGAGGAGTAGTTATTCCAGAAAATCCCTAACATCAATGCTTCAAAAATACATTCTTCTTTTGGGGGATTCTTTTTATAGTTAATGTGTGTGAATGATTGGAATTCACTAACCAAAGAATCAATAAATCCTTCTGATACTTGGAGAACTTCTTGGGTGAACCTTTTGATTTTTTTATAATAGTCTTCTCTTCCAGATTGGAGATTATAAGTAATGGTTTCCATTATATCATCTTTATTCGATTTTAACACTGTTTAGAATGAATTGCATGTGTTCTTCCATATCATCGAACATTTCGCGCAGGAACTTCTCTGGTTCTTTAGGGTACTTCAGCACGAAATTTTCAATTAGAAGGTAGATGGCGTAGCTAAAATATTCTCGGGCCAATCTCTCAGGATTGACTGGTTTTATGATTTTTTTCTCTATCATTTTTGAGAATATTAGGGTCCAGGCCTGGATAGGTACTTCTATTAATTCTTTTAAAAAGAATTCTTTGATTTTGAGGTTATGATACATTTCAATTAGCAATAATCTCCATATTTTAATCATTTTAGGGTCATGCATTCGTTCTTCAAACATTTTGGACCCGGCATGGTAGAACATCTCCGGACTTTGCTCCAGGAGTATTTCCATTTGTTCTTCAGGAATGCCGGTCTCTTCCATTTCTTTTATAAAATAATCAAGTATGGTGTCTAAGATAGCTTCTTTACTGGAGTAGTGGTTATAAATGGAGCTTTCCCTTATTCCTACTCCTCGACCTATTTCTCGGATTGAAACGGCGTCGAATCCTTTTTCTGAGAAAAGATCAATGGAAACATCGAATATTTTTTCCTTGGTTGTTTTGTTTGATTTTTGTGATGGCATAATTGTTCACCTGTAAATTTATTTACTAACTAACACTCGTTCGTATAGTTAAGTTGGAGAAAGTAGTATATAAAACTAACGTTCGTTAGTTAAATATATCAAAATATTTCTATATTAATAGAATTAATAATATTTTATAAGAAATTATAATCCTCAAAATAATTAGATTTTTATCTTAAAGGAGCTATAGAATGTCTTTAACTCATGAAAATGTAAAAAATTTATTTAACCACCTTAAAACCGGCCAAAATGAACTTTTTTTCGAACGAGTGGCCCCAGATGTTAAATGGACGGTAATGGGAACTCATCCTTTGGCCGGGACTTATTACAGTAAAGATGACTTTATTTTGCACACATTTGGCAGATTAAACAAAATATTAAAAGAAGGTGTGATTCTAGAAGTTAAAAATATTTTTATAGATTTTGATGTGGCCATTGTGGAAATGGAATCATTATCTACTACTCTAAATGGAAAACCATTCAACAATACTTACTGCTGGATTACACGATTTGAAAATGATATTATTGTAGAAGTGAGGGCCTATGTAGATTCGGCTCTAGTGCAGAAGGTTATTGATGAAAATGAAATTATTTAAAACATAGTATAATTAATTTAAATCGCAGATATATTTAAACAGTATATGTCTTAGGAGCTTTTTAAAATGGCCGAACTACCAGAAATAATTATTTTTAGCCAGCAAATGAACGAAGAATTGAAAGATAATGAATTTGATTCAGTGGATATTATTCAGGAAAAGATTCTAAATATGGGGCCTGACGAATTTGTTGAATTAATTCAAGGCAAAAAGGTTTTAAATGTTTATAACAAAGGAAAATGGATTTTCATGGAATTATCCGATGATTATCATCTTCTATTAAATCTGGGAATGGGAACTGATTTATTCTACCACTCAAAAGGCCAAGAATGGCCGGAAGAGTATCAAATCCGCTTTTCTTTCACTGATGAAACAGGGTTTTCCTGCAGATTCTGGTGGATTGGACGTGCGGAACTGGTTTCCAATAATGAACTTGCTCAACATAAGGCCACCAAAGACATTGCCATATCTCCTTTGGATTCTGATTTTACTTTAGAACATTTTAAAAAGCTTATTAAGGGCCGATCCCAAATCAAAAACTTGATTTTAAACCAAAGGAAAATTGGAGGGATTGGGAATGTTTACATTCATGATATATTGTTTAAAGCTAAAATTCATCCTCAAAAACTGGCCAATGAATTAGAAGATGCTCAAATTGAAGATTTGTATGGGATAATGATTAATAATCTTAGTGATGCACTGGATAAAGGAGGAGTATATTATGAAAAGGATTTTTATGCTAAAGAATGGGGATTTACCAGAGATTATTTCTTAGTAGCATACAATGAGGAAAAACCCTGTCCCATATGTGGAACTATCATAGAAAAAATTAAAACAGGAAGCACGTCATCTTATATCTGTCCACAATGTCAGCAATTGTAATTAATTAAGTCTTCTTATATCTGTCAGCAATCTTAGATTGTAATTTAATTAAAGAAAAAAAACTAAAAAAGATAAATTTAAAATTTTTTTAAAATAAATAAAAAAATATTAAAAAAGTTTATTTTTGTTTAT
>CAYUFT010000143.1:0-3567 GCA_964444115.1 uncultured Methanobacteriaceae archaeon | reverse complement strand
AAATGATGCCTGCAGTTCTGGAAAAAGATATAGATTCATTTGGTGATGCTTTAAACCAGATTCAAAACACGGGATTTAAGAAAAAAGAGATGGATCTTCAAAATAATTTAATGGGTGAAATATTAGGTAGTATGGGGGATGCTGGTGCTCCTGGAGCAGGTATGAGCTCCTTTGGTCCGACTTTATTTGCAGTAACTAAAAAGAATCCTAAAGCAGTTTTAAATGCTGCAAAAGATGCTATGGGGAATCACGAAGGTATTCAATTGATTACTAGTGCTCAAAATACTGGGGCTCAAATTAAAGTTGATTGAATTATCTTAAAATAAATATTTAATAAACTGAGTATTTAATTATTAAACAAATCACACACACGGTAAAATGGACTTGGGGCAAAATACAATGAAGGAAATTTTAGAAGGAAAAGTTTGGAAATTTGGAGATAATATTGACACTGATGTAATAATACCCGGCAGATATCTCAGAACTTTCAGTCTGGATGACCTAGCTGCCCATGTAATGGAAGGGGTTAGTGCAGATTTTGCTAAAAATGTGGGTGATGGAGATATTATTGTGGCCGACTGGAACTTTGGTTGTGGATCTTCTAGAGAACAGGCACCTGTAGCTTTAAAGCATGCTGGTGCATCTGCTATCATTGCCCGATCATTTGCCAGAATATTCTATCGAAATGCTATAAATATTGGACTACCAGTTATAGTAGCAGATATTGAAGTGGATGAGGGAGATGAACTGAAAATAAATTTGGAAGAGGGCACAATAAAGAATTTAAATACCGGGAAAACCTTTGTAATCGAACCCTTCAAAAAATTCATGCTTGAAATTTTAAAAGACGGTGGTTTAGTAGATCATTATCTTAAACAAAAATAGTAATCAAATAACTTTAAAATCATTTAATAATTACACTTATTAATTTAGAATAATATTATTAATAATTAGTTAAATTATACTTTAATTTTATTTTAGATTTTTAATTTTAAGATTATTTATACATTAATATCTAGATAAAGATAAATTCAATAAACTATATATTCATTAATTAATATTGTTGATTCAAATTCATCAAATTAAATTTAACTAACTAATCATACAATCTAATTCAATTAGAATTATTTTTATATAAAATTTTATAAGAGGTAACAATTATGAAATGTCCCACTTGTGGATCTAATTCTTTTGAAGTTTTAAAATCTAAAAAAGAGACTTCAAAAACTCAAGAAATAGAAAAACTTATTTTAAAATGTAATGAATGCCAAACGGTTTTTAGGGAAACTATAAGCCATGACAAACCTGTTAATTTCAGAATAATTATCAGTGAACTTGATTCTTCCAGAAAAGACTTCATTAAGATTTATCCAGATGATATTTTAATTGTGGGAGACATATTGCGATTAAATGATGAAGCCCTGGAAGTCACTTCTTTGGAAAATAAAAATGGCAAGCGTGTAGATAAGAGCCCAGCTTCAGATTTGGTCACTATCTGGGCTGCCTCTCTAGATACCCCGGCCAGAGTCGGAATTTCTATTGATTATCACGGAAGAATTATTTCATATAAGGTTGATGTAGATAGAGACCTTTTATTTGCTATTGGTGATGTGATACGGGTAGATAACATCTTCTTTAAAATAAGTTCCATAAAAACTGAAGAAAAAAAGATGAGAAAAGGCGCAGTTATATCTGCACTAGTGAGAAGGATTTATGGAAAGCCATTGCCTCACAAAGTTCCTTACAAATTTAATTTGACCAGTAAAGTAGTTAAGACATCTATGGACGAAAAAACAAGAAATAAGTTGTTAAATCGGATGGCCTTTACTAATTCCAAAAAATAAATTAAATATTTCTCCGGTATTATCATTGATTTCCTAAAAAATAGGGTTTATTGATTAGCTGTTTGTGATTTCATGAGCAAATTACAGGGAGATAAAAATAAATTTCATAAACGATTGTTAGAACGCCAAAAAATGGTTAAAAATCTTCTGAGCTTTGGCTATATCAAATCAGATAGTGTTAAACGGGCTATGGACCGAGTTCCTCGTGAAGAATTCTTACCACCTGATCAAAAGCCCTTTGCCTACATTGATAAACCATTAGCCATTGGTGAAGGCCAGACTATTTCCGCACCACATATGGTGGCTATTATATGTGAAATTCTTTCCTTAAAAGGTGAAATGAAAGTTTTAGAGGTTGGAACTGGTTTTGGATATAATGTCGCGGTGGTTGCTGAAATATTGGGTGAAAATGGGCAATTATATTCTATAGAACGTGTTGAAAGTCTTTTCAAAATCGCAAAAGAGAACCTTGAGAGAACGGGCTATGGGAATGTTAGACTTGTTTTAGGGGATGGATCTTTAGGTATTCCCGAATTAGCACCATTTGACAGAATTTATTTGACCGCAGCAGCTCCAAACATACCAGAAACTCTCAAAAATCAACTTGCTGTAGGTGGAAAAATTTTGGCACCAGTTGGTAAAATTGATCAATATCAAGAACTAATTCTAATGGAGAAAATTTCAAAAAACGAGTTTAAAACTTCTAATTTAGGAGGAGTTGCCTTTGTACCGCTTATTGGCGAACATGGTTGGTAATGAGCTGTTTGTTTAATTCTGATGCATATAATTTGATACTCATATTTAATCTCAAATCAGTCAGAAATTATCATTGGAACTGGATTTTTTTGATTTATACCACATTTATATATTATAATTTTGTAAACAATTGTTAATTGCTAACTTAATAATTGAATTTGAATTTCTATTCTATATAATTATGAATTAATAGTAACTTAGTATAAAAATAACTTTAGAACTATATTTTAAAATTCTATTATTCTAATTGCTTTAATCAACTTAAAATAACTTTAATTGATATAATAAATCTTATAACCCATTAATTCGTGATAAAATGAAAGTTTATATTGAAACTCTGGGATGCACCTTTAATCAGGCTGATTCTCAAATAATGGCCGGTTTACTTCTGGAAAATAATGCAGAGATTGTTAAAACAATTGAAGAAGCTGAAGTGGCTATTTTAAACACTTGTTATGTGAAACATCCAACTGAACATAAGGTTATTAATAAAATAAAAAAATTTAACCAGGATTATCCTGATAAAAAGCTCATTGTAGCTGGATGTATGGTTGAAATAGAACCAGAAAAGCTGCACCAAATAGCTCCCGAAGCAGGATGGATTGGTCCACATCAGATTAAAAAAGCTCCTGAAGCTGTTGAGTCTGCTTTATGTGGTGAAAACCTCCGATTGACTGGTTTTTCCAGAGAAGAAAAGGTTGGCCTTCCTAAAATGCGTTTCAATCCATATATTCATATAATTCAAATTTGTGAAGGTTGCCTGGGTAAATGCAGTTATTGCTGCACCAGATTTGCTAGAGGAGGACTGCAAAGTTATCCATCTGCTGCCATTAAAGAAGAAGCCCGCCAGGCCCTAAAAGAAGGCTGTGTGGAAATTCAATTAACTGCTCAAGATACTGCAGCCTATGGAAAAGAAACGGGAGAAAAGCTTTCAGATCTTATTAAATCTATATCTTCTCTGGAAGGT
>CAYUFT010000142.1:0-3673 GCA_964444115.1 uncultured Methanobacteriaceae archaeon | reverse complement strand
GTTTTAATGATTTTAATATCTGCATTAATATTTAGCAAGAAAGAACAAAGCTTAATGTGAGTTTGTTCTATTTTTTTGTTTTTTTAAATCAATTATAATTATTATAAATAATTGGATTATAGATGAAATAATTAATTTAAAATATACATAATCTATATTTAATTTAAATTCATTTTTGGAGAATTATATGATGAAAAAAGCTCAGGAAACTAGAAATCTTAAAAAAAGAAGCAAAATAACTTTAAAACACCAAATTATTGCTTATGGAGTAACTATAATTGCTTTAACAGCTTATTTCTACATTTTGTATTTGTTACACATCTCATCATCAATATGGACATTTTTGGGGGCCATAGTGATTGCAGTGATTGTATTGCCAATATCGCAGGGCCTGATTTATCCTAAATATTGATTTTATTTTAATTTTTTAATATGTCACTGAATTATCGATTTTGGAGAAACTAATATCTTAAAATTTCTTTGATAAAATTAAATCTATAATTTTTCAACTTATTTCTTAAATTTTTTAAAAATAAAAAAATTATTGAAATAGATTCACATAATAAAATTTTAAATGAATTATAAATTATTTAAAAATGAAAATCTTAAAACCTTGTATATTTTTACCATCACATACATACCATACACTTTAAAAAACTCTATTTGAAACCTAGTTAAAAAATTATGCAAGAAACCATTAAAAAACTGCTAGTTATATTTAACATTAATCATATCTATGCCTAATAGTCAGAATTTTCTCAGTATTTTCATTTCCCATTTTATTGTAACTTACTATTCTCATTTTTTAGTTATGGAGTTTTTTTCTCATGTATATCTTTCATTCGCGAAATGATAATAATTTTTGAATTTTAAATTATTAGTATTGAGCAAACTGTTGCTAAATATTATGGGTAACTGATTAAAATCTAATTTTTCATGAAACTATGTTAAGTAAATTCAAGGTGGAAATGTAACTGAGGCTATTTATTAAAATTACACAGACCCTATTAAAAGCGGAATATTACCTACTAAATAGGCCAATGAAGCGAAAAATATCAGATAGGCAATACCTGATATAAAATGGCTTTTAAAGGTGTTGTCATCATCATCGTCCCGGCCCCAGTTAGAAACCACATATTGAAATTCGTCTGATGAATAGAATTTTAGGTGATTTTCGGTGGCTATAATTGAATGTAATATTTTTACAAAACCTAAAACGGATAACGCTGCAAATGCTGCGGCCATAATTGGGAATGGTCCACTGTATGGTGTAATTATGAATGCATAAAGTATTAAAAGCCATATAACTGGAAAAATATCTATTAAAAAGAATCCTACGATAAATCTACGAATAAAACGATTTCTTCTTTTCTTATCATTTGAAAAAAATAGCTGAACATCGAATGTCCGGTATTTACGTATTAAATTCATTACAATCATTAAATAAATCCCGAAAAACAGGATTAATGCGTCCTTACCATTTAGTAAACTACCCATTGCACTACTTAAAACCATTATTTTTCACCATTAAATTATTATTAAACTTGTGATCATTTATTTTATCCTTATTAATGTTCACATATTTCAGATTATGTTATTCATTATATTAATCAATAAATATTTATTTATTATACTGTTCATTTCATGATTTTAAAAAATTTGAATAGTCTATAATTAATATATCTAATCATTAAATGGTATTAAAGTTCTTTAAGAAATTCAACTAAGGTAAACAAAAACTAAATAATTAAATTTAAGAATAGAAGCATTTGGGCAGTAGTAAGTATAAAACCGAATAAAAACCCGGCCAAAACTTGAGTAATGGTGTGACGATTTAAATATACTCTACTCCACATAACCAAAGGCCCTAATAATCCTAATATGGCACCTATCAAGCCAAATGCAAAAATTAAACCGGTCATAGGCCCTGAAATTCCCATGGAATGTATACTTATTTTCCAGTATCGGGTTATGCCCATTACGATTATGGTATTGGAAAAATAGCAGAACATTAATGAGGTACTAATTATTGGTGCTTGCATTATGAAAAGAGCGATGGTTCCTAAAAAATAGGAAATAATAGCAATTATTAAGGGTATTTTCCGATCTTCCTTTTTCAAAAGGTCGCGATGAATATTCTTTCTCTTTAAAAAAACTATTATTGTTACGGTGGGTAGTATGCTGGCGAAAAAAACACTTATGATATCTATTTTAATAAAATCATTGAAATTTAAGTAGTAAAAATTTATAATTGAAAAAACAATCAAGGCCAAAATAGGAGCATTACTAACGTCTGAAATTAACTGAGCCTGTTTTTCATACTTTTTATTTTCTTTTAGATTCTTCATAAGTCTCCTCTATTAGAAGCCTATCAAAATAATTAAAAAACAAAATTAAAATACTAATCTATCATAAATCAAAAATAGAAAAAACTGGGGTTTAAGCCCCTGTTTTGAATTTAAATGTGTATTTTGCAGCTAATTTGTGTCCAGCATAGTCTTTCACCGCAGAGGATGGGATGTACACGGTGTAGTAACTGTACTTGGTTCTTTTGTAGGTTTGTTTTAGGTACAATGTGTTTCCTGAAATCCATTTTTTAAGAGATACCTTTTGTCCACGGCTGTTTTTTACTATGATTTTTGACCAGTTAATACTGGATTTGATGTTTTCACTGAATTTGATGTAGATGGTACCGGTTCTAGAAACACCTTTAGCCGTATTTTTAGGATAAGTTGAAACTACTACTGGTGGAGCAACATCAATCACAGTTCCCGAAACTGTGGCCGTACTGGTACCTCCGTGGCCGTCATTTATGGTGTACTTGAAGCTGTCTGAACCAAAGTATCCTGCATTTGGGGTGTAAGTAATTATATTTCCATTTACGGATACTTTTCCATGTAATGGTTTGCTGAAAATAGAAACCGTTAAATTATCACCATCAGGATCCATATCATTTTTAGTGACATTTATTGCGGTGGAAACAGTGTTTCGAGTATTAAATACATCATTTACAGCAAATGGTGGGTTATTAACACTTATATTTACTGTAGCGGTGTCGGTTCCTCCATTACCATCATCTATGGTATAGGTGAAACTATCATAACCTATGAAACCGGTATTTGGAGTGTAAGTTATGGTTTTGTCTGAATTTACAATTATTGTTCCATGTAATGGGCTGCTGGTACCAGTGATGTTTAAATTATCATTATCCACATCAAAATCATTTAATAGAACTGGAATGACAACAGAAGTGTTTCCAGGAGTCATTTTTGCATCATTTACAGCATCTGGCGCATCATTTACAGCAGTAATATTTATATTAACGTTTGCTGTGCTGAAACCATTTTTTCCATCAGTAATGGTGTATGAAAAACTGTCTAATCCATTGTAATTTAAATTTGGTTTGTATAATATGGTTTGATTTGGATTTACTGTCACGGTGCCATGTAATGGGCCACTGATATTATAAATGGTTAAATTATCTCCATTTTGATCAGTATCATTGTTTAATACTGGGATGGTGATATTGCTATCCTCAGCGAGAGTTACAGTATCATTAATTGCAATAGGTTTGTTATTTACATTAGTGAAGTATATTTGTTCTCCAATGATATTCTTTCCTTTAATAAGATTGCTGGCACTGGATTGATAAACTATGGTTTCTCCATCATAA
>CAYUFT010000141.1:0-3743 GCA_964444115.1 uncultured Methanobacteriaceae archaeon | reverse complement strand
TGTTATACGGCGAATTATTCTATCCTCTAAAAGTCAAATTATATAATCTTAAAAAAGCTTGTTTAAAAGCAAATTAAATAATTTGACTTATGTTTTTTCATCAAAAAGTCACTTTATTTCCTAAATAAAATAGCAAAAAAAGAGGCTAAAAGCCTCTAAATTTAAGTCATATATATTTCAGATGTTACATATTTAATTGCTGTCGCTACGGTCAATCCATCAACGTTGCCCATAAGCCGTGATAATATTTCTGTATTAAAAAACATATCATCAAAACTAGAAAGGTAGCATCCTATTTCAAAATTTGGCACACAAACATAATTTCCATAGTTGCTAGAGCCAAATATAACATCAATTGATGATCTACTTTGAATATTCATTTGTATCCAATTTGAACAGTTTCTTAAATATACTATTTCTCCATTCCAGGATTCAGTTTTTCCATTATTATGGTTAACACATTTAAACTTCATAACAAATCACTCCTAATTACTGATAATACTTACTTCTTTATGTGCATTAAAAACATCTTCTTTAGTTATAGTCTTAATGCCTTTTGAAGCTGCTGATATCAAACACATTTTAGCAATAGAATTTAACTGTCTTGGTTGCCCATTGGTTATTGAATATAATATTTCAAAGGAATCATCACTGAAAATAGGTTCATCGCATCCGGCTACGCTTAAGCGGCTAGTTATGTAATCTTTAATTTCATTACTGCCCAATCCTTCAAAATGATAATTGACTGAAATACGTTGCCTTAGTGCTTCATGATTTGTTCTATTAATTTGATTAATAAAAACTGTTTGACCTGCTAATACTAATATTGCAAGATCTTTTGAATCCATTTTGAAATTAAATATTATTCTTAAATCATCTAAGACAGAATTTTTTAGGAATTGTGCTTCATCTAAGATAATTATTGGAGTAATATTTTTGTTTGTAGCATAATTAAAAATGGATTCTTGGATTTGCTTAAATATTGCTACCTTTCTATTGGCTGGCTCAACGCCTAATCCGTCACATAGTGCTCTATAAAAATCCAATACAGTTAATGTCGATAATGGTATATACACACATTTAAATAGATTGGGATTTAAGCTTTCTTTAAAGTATCTTAATAATGAAGATTTACCAGTTCCAGGTTCACCAGTAATTAATCCAAATCCTTTATTTTGTTTTAAAAAATCTAATCTGCTTAATCCTTGCTTAAATTGATAAGATTTATAAAAGTTTTTACTCTCTACTTCCTTAGTAAATGGATCAAATGTTAATCCATAAAATGCTTTAAACATAATTTATTCCTCCCGTGCATCAGAGAATGGAGAAAAATCAACAGGATCTTTCTTACTTCCACGTCTGATTTTTGAATTATCAATTTTATTTACTTTAAGTATCCAATCTAGTCTCTCACCATTTTCATTGAAAATATAGGCTTCCGCATCGTTAGTTGGATCATATCTAATATTAATTTTAGAACCTATATACGTTGTGGGAACCTCATATAACTTTTTATCTATAGAGACAGTTGCATCATTTTTCACTTTTCTAATCACCCTATATAAGAATGTATTTTTTATATCTTTTTCAGATAGCAGCTTAAGGTTTTGAATGTTGCTCATAAATTTATCTATAGGCTTTCCTTTAATTCCACTATGGTAAGCAGAGTTATATTGAGATTCTACATATTGATTTAAAGATTCATTTAATTCATTAATTGAATTGAACGAACTGGTATCCAATAAGTGTTGCCATTGTTTTTGAAGAGTTTGAAACCATCTTTCAATTTTTCCTTTCGATTGAGGGGAATACGGTTCGGCAAAGCAAAGCGTGCATCCTAATGAGGCACAGATCAATTCCATTTGACCAGCTCTAAAAACTTTACCATTATCAAAAAATACCTTTTTAGGTACACCACGTTTTGCAATAGCATCTCTAAATACTTTTAATACAGCTACTAAATTATCAGCTTCAAATGCTTTACAGCTAACAATAAGTCTAGATGAATCATCTAGAAAAGCAACTATGTATGTTTTATGCTTCGCACCGTTAATTGTTAGATATGGTCCTACTGAAATATCTGATTGCCAACAATCATTAGGATTCTCAAACTCAAAAGTTCTCCTATCTTTAATGCACTCATAATCTTCTAAATCTATATTTTTTGCATATCTTTGAATTGTAGAAAGTGATATTTCAGATGGTTTTAAGAAATTCTTTACAATGATCTCTTGATAAATAGATTTTGCACTACGTTTCGGGTTAGCTTTTTTCAATGTAAGTATTAATTCCTTAAGTTCTTTAGATAATATTCTAGTGTTTCCCTTATCACTTCTCTTTCTCGGATATAATCCATCTATACCTTTCAATTTATAGAGCCTAAGCCAATCCTTTATAGTAGCAGGTGTATATTCTTTTTTCAGACCGTTAGGACTATCATATTTTTTAGCACAAATCTCTTGCAAATATTCTTTCACCGTTTTATTTTGAAATGTATTGTTTAAAATAGGTGCTATTAGTGAGAACCTAAATAATGCTATTTTTTGTCTCAAGTCTTCATCCATGTAGATTAACCCCTTTCCATATTAGTATTTTATAAGCATTTCTCAAAATGGCTTATATAAAACATACATAGTTATGTGGGTTAAGCAGAATTCTCTAAACGACACTTTGGAAAGATAATGCAAATGACTAAAAGTGACAATCTTTTTCTAAAAAATTGCATAAGAAATAGAAGTACTTATTTTTTAATAACTACCTTTGATAAAAAATATGAATCCATTCTAGATGAATAGTCTGTATTTAAATTTTGTACAATAAAATTGTTAGTAATTGTAGTTAAAATCACAGCTCCGCTACCGGAAGGCTCTAAAAAAATATTGATGGATACTCTAAAATAATATTTAATTTTATCCATATTAGTTTTGAATCTTTTAACATATAGTGAAACATGTCCTAATGAAAAGCTTAGATTAAACTTTCTAAAAGATTTGATTATTTCAGAGTAAGACTGTTTTTTGATATTAATTAGTTCCAATAAATTTAGTATTGTTTCAATGGTATGTTGAAAATACGGGATTAGATCTGCGGGGATTAAGGCATGAGTCTTTCCACAATCTGGACATATAACACGCTGAATTGTTATTCTAGTAGTTATAGATCTACAAATAATAGTTCTTTGATAGCTTGCATGTCTATGTAAATTGCCGCCGTATCCACAATTACTACATCCGTTTATAACATGATAAAAATTTTCCTCTGAATTTTTTAGTATTCTTTGAATAAAGTTTGGAAATTTGACTATAATCATAATGTAAAAAGACATAATCACAATAGATTAGAAGAAGGACTTTTAGCAAAGTGGGACTTCTTCTTTTTTTTATGTCTAAAATCACCTCATCAGGATTATATCCATAATTTTATTTTTATACACAATGTTTGAGATTACTGAAATCGACCTAAAAGAAAAGCAAATTAAGACATCTTATATTAGTTCTAAGATATTTTAATTTGCTTAATTTTGCTGAAATTGAGTCAATATAAATTGACGTATAACATGATACTTCATAGATTAAATCTTAGCTATACAAGACCAACATATGTTTTAAAAAAAGCTAACAAAGAAAAACAAGAAAATTTTAAATTAGATTCTGAAGTTCAAAAAAAACACCTTAATGGAGAGATATCACATATTTTATTCCAAGATGAATCAATGATAAGAGACTATCAAGCTATTCAAAAGA
>CAYUFT010000140.1:0-3861 GCA_964444115.1 uncultured Methanobacteriaceae archaeon | reverse complement strand
GGAAATATTCTAGTTATATCTTCGTAAGTCAATCTTTCTTCCCATTTAGTTAGATAAATAAGCCCTAAATTTCCAGAAGCCAGGACAATAACTTCTGCTTCTTCAGCAGTCATCTTTGATTGATTTTGAGAGACTTCATAATTTTGAATATATTCTAAAACCTTCCCTTTACCCAGAGGACTATTTTTAATATTATCCAAGGTATTGCCCACAGCACCCCTACTTTTATCAGTTGCATAATCCTTTTTTTCTCTCACATATTTTTTTCCAGTCTCTAATGGGGAGGTAAATGCTTGAGAAAAGTGGTCTTCATTGGAGGAGAGTTCACTGTAAATATTAATTTCTAAGGGGAGTAATGTTCTCACTAAATCTTCTAAACTCATATTATATCTTTGTTTAAATGTAGCACCATTGGTCTGCCCGTGATCAGATTGGATCACGAAATAATAGTGTCTTTTAGTATATCTTGCGGCATTCTCCAGCCTCTTAAATTGCCGGTCCAAACCTTTAAGGGCATAAAATGCATCAAAATCCCTCACCCCAGAGTGATGAGCAATTTCATCGTATCCTAAATATGTGGAATAAGCCACATCAATATCTGAAGCTAACATATCACCAATAAGTGTCTGAGTGGTGATTTCTCTTAATAAAACATTCGCCCCTGCCCTTACAAAGGCATATATGAATCCTCTTCTTAAGCGGGGATTAATATCTTTAATCCAATGAACTAACTGGGAACCAATTTCTAAAAATGCATCAAAGAAGAACAAAATCACAATACGAGCGAAATTAGATGGACTAGAATAAAAATAATACCAAGTTGAATTGTAGAATTTTTTAAGGTTTTTTAACTTACTGTAAGTGAATATAACATCTTCTGCATCACCAGAAAATAAATTAGACCGACTGGCCCCATTATCTGCCATGAGGCCTTTACCATTAGATATACGTTTTTCTATGATGTTTGCATCAGAAAGACCTGTAGAAACCATTATTTTATTATTATTTGTCTTTTCCACCCAGCGAAATGCTGGAAGGTTGTTATTATTTCCATGTAATATTCCGGCCTGGCTGGCTCCGGTTTGGCTGGAAAGATCGGTTTCCCAAGGGATAATTTTATGAATTCCATCTTCTATCCATCTGGCCAATGTGGGCATGTGCCCTAGTTCAATAGCTTCTTTTAAAATTTCTTCAGAAAGACCATCAATTTCCAAAAAAAGAATGCCAGGATAATTTTTAGGATTTTTGGATTTATTTTTTATATTTCTTCTCAAAACAGCCCTATAATAAGAAGTATCATCATCTAAAGTTATGATTGCAGATAGAATAGTGGTGATAAATGCCATTCCTAAAGGAGTAAGAATTAAAGCCCAGCCTTCAATAGTGATTCCCGGAATAACATTACTTATTAGCCATATTAAAATTCCATTGATTATGAGTGAACCTATTCCTACAGTGTAAACCAGGAATGGGAGAAAAATTCTCGATAGAATTGGCCAAAAAAGTGCATTTATAATTCCTAAAATACCCACCACTAGGGCTGCGGTGACCCAGTTATTTATACTAAGGCCAACTGATAAGTGAGCTATCAAAATAAACCCCAAAACTTCGCTCAACCATAGAATAATGGTACGAATTAAAAAACTAATTAAAGATGGCCTTTTCGGATCATAATAACTTTTAAGAGATTTTTTGCCTTCAGAGGAGTGATATTCATCGGGCTGGTCATTTTTAATCCTATTCTCGTCTGTTTTCTTCATCATCTACCTCTGGACTTTTAAGATGAAAGATAGTTATTTCGGGAGGGCAGTTAATTCTAAACCAGAAAACATTGGTTCCTAATCCTCTGCTGGTGTACTGGATCATATCTCCTACTTGGTACTTCCCTAATGGGTATTTAATAAAATGAGGGCCTCTAATTATTGTTCCCAGTCCAGGAATAATGAATTGGCCGCCATGGGAGTGTCCTGAAATTTGAAGGCCGAATCGACCAGTTATAGAACTCACATCTGCAAAATCAGGTTCATGGGCCAGTAATATGGCAGGACCTTCTTTTGGAATATTTTCCATGACTAAATCAAGACGATGTTTATCCAGCATAACACTATCGACACCTGCAACATGTAAAACTGCTTCACTATCAGCTGATTCTCTTTTTAATGTGAAAAAATCATTACTTACATCAGTTATATTACAACTTTTTAGAATATTTCTTATTCTATCTGCACCCAGCCAGTGGTCGTGGTTACCTAAAACTGCCAGAGAAATATCTTTGGGTTCTAGAAGTTTTAATAGCATTTCTAAGGGTTCTTCAACATCATCAAGAATGTATGAAACAAAATCACCAGTTATAGTTATCATGTCTGGATTTTGTTTATTTGCCAACTCTACAATTCCTTCTAGATGTTGGGGGGTTATCCACTGGCCAAGGTGAATATCTGAAAGATTCACAATACGATAATCATGAAAAATCGGGTCTAAATTTGGAATTATGACTTCCACCGGGATTAATTCAAAATCTGACGCTTTAAACTCAGAATTACTGACTTTCCCACGATATCTGGTCATGGTACGCTGTACTTTTTGCATAAATTCCAATGCTTTAGGCGGCTTTTCTTTCATTATAATCAAAATTTTTTTTATCTAGCTTTAAATACATCCATTTTTACTATTTTTTAATAGATTTATGGAATTAATTTATTTATTTTAACATCAAATTTTTTCAATTTATTTATATGTTTTAAAGAATATAGAAATTTTGTTATAAAAATTCCGATTATCGGGGGTTAAACATGAGAACTATATTTGGTATTTCAACAATATTTTTGATGGTGGGCCTTTTAGTGGCTCCAGGATGTGCTTTTGCTGCTGAATTTTCAACTGGTGATAATTTTGCTTCTGATTTTAAATTATCTGCATCTTCTGAGAAAATTAGTCCAGAAGTTAAAGGTGGTGGAGGAAGCCGTGGTGGATCCAGTTCATCAAGTAGCTCAAAAGCGCTCAAGAAAGCTGATGGGGATGACGATGATGGCACTGATGATGGTTCAGACTCAGGATTTCCATGGTGGATTATTCTAATTATAATAGTCATAATACTTTTAGCAGTGGCAGCAGTTGTATGGTTCGCATTTTTAAAGAAATAGGGCCTAAATAACTCTTATTTTTTTATTATTTATACAATTTTATAACTAAAAATTAAAAGGTAGTTTTATGGTTGTAATACTGGAAATTATCAAGAAAAATTTTCCTAAAGTTATTAAATTACCAGTAACTAAAATTTTAATGCTGGTACTGGCAGTTATTGCCTATGCTACTATTGGATTTCATTTAATAGAGGGCACGACCTGGACAGAATCTCTTTACTGGACCTTTGTCACCATAGGTACAGTAGGATATGGTGATTTTAGTCCAAAGACTCCTTTAGGAATGTATTTTACAATTACAGTAATTATATTTGGTATAGGGACTTTTGCCCTGGCTGTAGAGTCTTTATTAGAGTTTCTGGTTAAAAGACAGCAACTAAGATTAATGGGGCTGATTAATGTGGAAAGATCAAATCACGTGGTAATTTGCGGCTGGACCGAAAGTACCATGGAATGTGTAAAAGATATTGGAAAAGATTTTGAAATTTTTGTCCTTGATGAAAATGAGGAGATTAGAAAAAAAGTTCTTAATAACAAGGCTAATTTTGTGCATGGAGATCCAACTAGAATGAAGGATCTGAAAAAGGCCAATGTAAAAGGTGCTAAATCTATAATAGTCGACATGGAATCCGATTCTCATACTATTCACTGTATTCTGGGCATAAGAAAACTGGACAAAGAGGTTAGAATTATTGCTGAGGCTCAGCGATATGAGAAA
>CAYUFT010000139.1:0-3894 GCA_964444115.1 uncultured Methanobacteriaceae archaeon | reverse complement strand
TTATATAACTCTAGATCATGCACCTGAAATTGGGTGGTGGTTGAATCAGCGTAACATGTACTACAAGCATAACAAGCATTGGCCAGAGAAACAGTGGTAGTTCCTCCCACTCCCTCAAGATACATCAACTCAATATTCAGTCGATGAATATGCTTATTCTCACTGTTTATATCATTAATTCCATTCTCATGATTTAATGGATTTTGTGAGGTTGAAATAGATTCTATTGATTGAGATTTTGAAGGACTAATTTCTTCAACCAGGCTATTTAACTGGCCATACAATAGTTCTTCATTATTGGATGAATTAGAAATCACCTTTTTATTTATAATATTGCCTGCTGCTTCTCCAGGCGTATATTGATTACCTTTTTCAAGTAATACAACTTTTTTTCCATTTTTTGCTAATTCACGACAAATAGTCGCTCCTCCAGCACCACTACCGATTATTAAAATTTTTTGGCTCATTTTACCACAGTATAATAATTATATTTTTTTTAAATTTTTTAGTTATTTTCAACTAATTTCTGACTTTTCAACCCTATTAACTATTGTTATATAACAATAGTTAAATATATAGTTTACGGAAATAGTAAAAATCAAAAGAGTATTTAAGAACTTATATTATCATTTAAATCAATTAAATTGCTTAAATTAGTAAAAATAAATAAAAAAAGTGGAGAATAATGGAACTAATTAAAAAATAGGAGATTAATCTGGATTTTCCATCCCAATTCGCAGAGCATTAAGGATAACTGCCAGAGTTAGTCCCATGTCTCCAAATGTAACGGCCATCCATAGTGATACAAATCCAAACACTGCAAAAACTGCCAGGGATATTTGAATTAATAAGGCTGCTGCCACATTCTGTTTCACAATATTCATTGTTTTCTTGCTTAAATGTAGGAGATAGTTTATTTTAGAAATATCATCATGCATCAATGCTACATCCGCAGTTTCTATAGCCACATCTGAACCTGCAGCACCCATTGCTATTCCCACATTAGATCGTGCTAGTGCTGGTGCGTCATTTACTCCATCCCCTACCATGGCCACAGATTCATTCATAGTTAATAATTCATCAATGATTCTAACTTTATCTTCAGGTAACAATTCTGCATAATATTCATCTATTCCCAGACTTTCTGCGACTGTTTTAGCGGTTCTATCATTATCTCCAGTAAGCATTACGGTTTTAATTCCATTATTTGTTAGTTCTTGAACCGTGCTTTTTGATAGGTCCCTAATCTTATCTCTTAATCCAATTAAACCAAGGATATGATTATCATTACCTACCAGTATGGCTGTTTTCCCATTATTTTGAAGTTTCTGTATTAAATCCTCTGGAAATTCATATTTAGATTTAAAAAGACTTTTTTTACCAATATAAAACATTTCACCATTGATTTTTCCTTTTACACCCATTCCAGTTATTGATTCAAAATCTTTTACCTCCTTTAATTCAATATCTGATTTTTCTAGGTGTTTTATGACTGCTTCTGCAAGTGGATGCTTAGATTTTGATTCTAATGAACCCGCAATACTTAAAACTTCACAGGCGGAATGACTATTTAAATTGATAATATCTGTTACTTCTAATTCACCCTGGGTTAGGGTTCCAGTTTTATCAAATACCATTACCTTAATTTTTTGCATTTCTTCAATATATTTAGATCCTTTAATTAAGACCCCGTTTTTGGTACTTGCCGTAATTCCAGAAACCATAGCTACCGGAGTAGATAATAGAAATGCACAAGGACATGATATTATAAGAAGCACTAATGCTCGATAAACCCAGGTATCTAATGGTAATCCAAATATTACCACGGGTACGGTGGCAACTATTGCTGCCATTAAGATTACGGCGGGGGTGTAGTATTTTGCTAATTTATCAATGAAATTTTCGGTGCTGGATTTTCTTTTTTGTGATTCTTTAACTAGTTCCACTATTTTTGAGAGAACTGTTTCATTAGATCTTTTAGTTACTTCTATTTCCAGATAACCTTCTTCATTTAAGGTTCCGGCAAAGACATAGTCGCCCATGGTTTTGGTAACTGGTATGCTTTCTCCAGTTATTGCTGCTTGATTTATGGCGGAGATACCTTCCCTAACTATTCCATCTAACGGTATTTTGTCTCCGGGTTTAACAATGATAATGTCACCTATACTTACGAGATGTACCTGAGTTTCAGTATTTTTACCATCTTTTTTCACGGTAGCTGTATCTGGTGCGAGTTTTAGAAGTGCTGCTATTGATTTTCGTGCCTTCTCACCCGCGTAATTTTCTAAATATACTGCAATATAGAATAAGAAGATTACTACTGCTCCTTCTGCACCAGAACCTATTAAAAATGAACCTAAGACTGCTATAGTCATTAAAAAGTTCATGGTAAAATTACCTTTGAGCAGTGCTCGAATTCCATTTTTAATTATCTCGTATCCTGATAGGGCAATGACTGATAAAAATAATAATTCAGGGAGTAAGGTGGGGCTTTTAAAGAAATCGAGATATAAACCCAACACCAGCAAAATTGCGGAAGTTGATATGATTAGTAATGGTTTTCTACCCCATATCTGTTCTTTTTCTTCCAGTAAGTCCTCTTCACATCCACAGGTACTGCAAGATTCACCAATTTCACAAGTATCTGGGTTATTTTTTAAAATCTTCATCACAACCACAGGATTTTTCAGTAGGATTAAGGTTATTTTTAAAATCTTCATCACAACCACAGGATTTTTCAGTAGGATTAAGGTTATTTTTGGCTTGAGAATTTACATTAGAATCTGGATGAAGAGAATTATTGTGTTTTTCACTGTTTTTTGACATTTAATCACCGAATTATCAAAACATGGATAGTATCATTAATGTTCATATGAATATACATTCATATATGTTTTATATATTTAAATCTTTGGTCCTTAAACCTGTGAAAAAATTAGTGAAAGAATATTGAAAAAGAGCGAAAATTAGTGAAAAATAAATTCTAAAATAAAAAAAGTTAGGTTTTATTCATTTAAATATAATAAACCAGTTGATCTAGCATAGAAAATGATCATTAATGGAATTATTATAAGTGGAACTAAAATTAAACCTACCAACAACAGGCCCAATATATAAGATATTAAAACAGCCACTATAATAACAAAATATATAGCTACGACCCATATTATTGCTTTTCCCCATCGGATATCTTTAATTTTTTCTCGTATTTGAGAAACTTCAAAAGCAGCACTCATTTTATCATGATAGGCCATATTGGCTACTCCTAATGGGAACATTATAGCATACAATACCATTACTACCAGCATTATCAGATAGGTCAGGAATATGGCTAAATACATTCCCCAGAATAATACTCCTGAACCAATTGCTGCTCCAGGAGTAAGTGTAGCTGAACTGGTAAAAGCTGCGGTGAAAACTCCCAGGAACCCGCCAATAATGCCAAATATCAGAAATATTATCCCTATGGGAATAATAGCTATAATTCCGAATATTATGTTATAAACGACTTGTACCACCAGCACTTTTAAACCACTAACAAACATTTCACCCCATTCATCAAAATCAGGCAAATCGTCTAGACCAGCCAGGGTTGATTTTATCACCCGGTAAAAATAGCCCTGAACAAGGATTGCTGCAATAATAAATAATATAACTCCCATTATCCCTAAAGTAATGATAATCGCTGCATTGTTTGATAATACACCTAAAAAAACAATGGCCAAGAAAATAATAAATGGAACAATAAGAACAGCACCCAGGGTAGCAACTTTACCCCAATTTGATCGTGCATATTCCAAAGAATTAACAATATTTTGATCAATATCCATAGTTATACCTCCTTTTAAGGATATTTTATTATTTATCAAATACAGAATATATTTTTATTTATTT
>CAYUFT010000138.1:0-3897 GCA_964444115.1 uncultured Methanobacteriaceae archaeon | reverse complement strand
TGGTTATTTGTGGAAATGGAACCGAAACTAAAATTCTTGAAGAAGTAAATATAAAGAATGCTGATGTTTTTGTTGCTGCTACTGGAAACGATGAAGCTAACCTCCTGGCATGTATACTGGTTAAGAATTATAATGTTCCCAAGGTTATTGCCCGGGTAAGTGAACCAAGCCACAAAGATGCTTTCAAAAAAGTAGGTATTGACTTTGTAGTTAATCCAGAGCTTACTGCAGCCAGTTATCTCGAAAGACTCATAATAAGGCCCAAAATAGCAGACTTAGTGATTATAGGTAAGGGAAACGCTGAATTATTAGATATTACGGTGACTAATAAAAAAATGTTTAATAAAAAAGTCAGCGATGTAAGCCCTACAAAAAATTTTATTATAAGTGCCTTACATGAAAAGAACGACATCATAATTCCTGATAAAAATACCACTTTAAAAGAAGGTTGTAAAATATCGATTCTAGTAAAAACAAAGGCTATAAAAAAAGTTGAAGAAATGTTCACTTCCTAAATATTCTAAATATATTTCTTAAATAAATATTCTAAATAAATATTCTAAATAAATATTCTAAATAAATATTCTAAATGCTCAGAAACAAATTTCAATACACTTAGGAATTATTTTTTTACTAATCTTCCAAACTTAAGCATATATTAATCGTTTATACTGATTCCATAAACCATAACTCTTATTTTATTTGCGGGTAGTGATATCTCTCCAGTAAATAGAAATACCATCTGCTGATGGATAAACCGTAAACTCGAACCAGCGATCCGAATAGGTAATACCTAGAACTTCAAAATGTTTTGTCTTCTTAGTTTCCATGGCCGCACGGAATGCTTTTTCATAAGAGGTGCCTAAAAGCTCGGGAAATATTTCCCAAATATTTTGGCCAATTAATTCATCAGGTTCCATGCCAAAATATTCACCAGCTTTTGCATTCACATAGGTGAATATCCATAATCTACTCAAAAACGAAAAACCATCTTGAATACTGTCTAAAATCTCAGTTATTTGATTTTTACTTAATAGAAGTTCTTCTTCAGCCACTTTACGTTCAGTGTCATCAAAAACATAACCTTTAATCTGTATAAGTTCCTTAGAATCATTAAAAATACCAACCACATTAGCAATAACATGAATTTTGCGACCATCAGCCCGCCTTTGCCAGCTCTGATAACCCTTAATTTTACCTTCTTTCTTCAAACGAGTAATCATATAAGGCCAGTCAAATGAGTTAAATTGAGAAATATTTAAATTATGCCCACTTTTAAAATTATTAACACCATATATCTCTGCAAATGCCGGATTACATTCAATAATTTCACCTTTTAGGGTGGCAATAAAATCCCCAGTTAAATCTTCATCAAAAAGGCGATGATATTTTTCTTCGCTTTTTTTAAGAGACTCTTCTGTTTTTTTACGCTCAGTATCATCGAATATATATCCTTTGACCTGAATAAGCTCATTAGAATCATTAAAAATACCAACCACATTAGCAATAACATGAATTTCCTGACCATCCTGTCTTTTTTGCCAGGTCTGATAACCCTTAATTTTACCCTCAATTTTTAATCTATGGATAATATTAATCCAGTCCTCGGAGTTAAATTTTGAGATATGTGATTGGAGAGCATTATCATGGGTATAAAATCCATATAAATCTACAAAAGCAGGATTACATTCAATTATTTTACCTTCTGGTGTGGCAATAAAATCCCCAGTTAAATCATCGTCAAATAAACTTCGGTATTTCTCTTCACGATCTTTAAGAGATTCTTCAGTTTTTTTACGCTCAGTAATATCTTGAATCTGTACTAAAAATCCTAAATCAATGCCGGAAATAGTCCAATCCACAAAAATATTTCCCTGATTTGTAGGAGTGAACCAGCCTATTTTTTCATGATCACTGGGATTTAGATGAGTTTGGAATTTAATAATCTCCTCTTTAAGAAATTTTTCCTTATT
Organism: uncultured Methanobacteriaceae archaeon; assembly: GCA_964444115.1. Lineage (GTDB taxonomy): Archaea > Methanobacteriota > Methanobacteria > Methanobacteriales > Methanobacteriaceae > UBA349. The sequence goes on along the minus strand of CAYUFT010000138.1, from coordinate 1,924 downwards.
GGAAGCAATAAATGGATTATCAAATAAATTAAGCTCTTTAGAAATATCTAATGATGAAACTCCCACAATTTCCAAAGCAGATTGATTAACCTCAGTTAATTTACCATTATTATCATAAAAAAGAATCCCAATAGGAGATTTGTAGAATATTTCTTCTTTAAAATCTTGGTTGCTTTTTAATTTAATTCCCCCATGGACCTTCAATTATAAATATGATGAATATTATTATCTTAATTTAGCTATAGCATTAAATATATTGTATTTTTTACAAATCAATTATAATTAATAGATTAATTCTATTATCAATTGTATTAAATAAATTATAGTTTTCCAGTCATAAAGTTATCTCTTATGTATCATAGTATCTAATATAAAATAAATGTAATTTATTTAAATTGAGTTCATGTCCTATTCCACCTAATATTTTGAATTTTAACCTTAAAATCTAATTATATTTTAAGAAATGATTAATAAACAAGAAAAAACAAAATAATATATAATTTTAGAGTTTTAAACAAATTAAAATAAAAATGAACAAAACCAAGTTCATAGTAATCCATTTAAAAAACAAATTAAAATAAAAATGAACAAAACCAAGTTCATAGTAATCCATTTAAAATTTAATATATTTTATCAGGTGTTTTAATTGAAGATTAGAAAAAGATACCATCTTCAGAAAAAGAAATTGAAAAAGATAACCGAAGAATTAGGAGATTACGCATTCTTAATTCCTTCAAAAGCTAAAATAGAAATGTTGGAAGCAGAACCATACCCTATTGTTTTGGTTGATGGTCAACCACAAGTTATGTTAGTGGATAATAAGCCATTTCCCACATTAAAGGCCGCACTTACCATGGACCTGAAATCAAAATATGTTGTGGTAGATATGGGAGCCGTGCGGTTCATGGCCAATGGTGCCGATGTAATGAGTCCGGGTATAGTTGATGCAGATCCCGATGTGGTAGAGGGCGATGTGGTAGTAGTGATTGATGAAACTCATCGAAAACCTCTGGCAGTTGGAATATCCTTAATAAGTGGTTCCGAAATGGTGGAAAATAATAAAGGAAAAGCCGTGAGCACCATACATTTTATTGGAGATCCTATCTGGGATTTAGAAATTTAACATCTAATATAAATTATTATGCGATATAATTTGTATTTAAACCCTATAAATCAAAAATAAACATAGTTTAATGGTGATTTAATGGTACAACTTCGTTATGAATCTGGAAATGTAATTTCACCAGAAGTGCATCAAATTGGGATACTGGCCCTTGGTTCACATCTGGAAAATCATGGGGCGGCCCTTCCTATTGATACTGATGCTAAAATTGCATCATATATGGCACTAGAGGCCTCATTTCAAACAGGTGCCAAGTTTTTAGGTGTTTTATATGCAGCCACTGAATTTCCATATATAAAACACGGTATACACATTTCAGTAGAGGAATTGGTAGAACAACGATTAAAACCAACCCTTAAATCTGCTAAAAAATGCTTGCAACTGGAAAAAATAGTTATTGTTAATGGACACGGTGGAAATGTTCCAGTAAAAGATTATTTAAAAGATTTAGAAGAAGAACTGGATCTTAAAATAGTTTTTAATAACAAAATCGTGGAAATTGAAGGTCCTCATGCCGGTTCAGGCGAACTTTCCATGGGAATAATACTGGGCCTGGTTGACGAGAGAAAACTAAAAGAACACTGCAATATTAATGAATACGGCGAAGTAGGTATGGTAGGATTTACTGAGGCCCGAGAAAAAGATGAAGGCATTGAAAAAGGTGCTCAGCTTTTAGAAAAAGAAGGCATATGTTTAGATCCTGTTTTAGGCCAGAGCTTAATTGATAAGGCCCTGACCAGTATTGAAAAGGACGTTAAGAAATTAATAGAGTCTGATGATGAAGATTATTATTAATTTAAA
>CAYUFT010000137.1:0-3945 GCA_964444115.1 uncultured Methanobacteriaceae archaeon | reverse complement strand
TGAATATGAAAACCTTAAAACCAGCTATTTTATTTCAAATATAAATAAAGAAGGTTTAGTCATTCGTTAATTCCAAGAACTAGGTATTAATGCGATAGATTAAAAAATAATACACTGAAACCCTTTTTTAATGATATTTTTATGCGCCACTTTATCCGCTATTTTTTTAGTTTTTATGCCATAAGGATATGCACATAATTAACTTTTATGTAGCATCATATTTTGATATAGCATAGTCTGTTTCATATTGATTTCTCAATTATTTCAAATTATTGCACCATTAATTGCACTAAAACTCAAAGAACTGCACCCTCAATAGCAATTAAAACCTTTATAATCCTTAGGAAATTCCATTATTTTAAAATAAGAATTATTATGACCACTAATGGCCTTGAACCAAGATAGGATGGTTTAAATATATTATTTTCAATTAATTTCAATCCACTTAAAAATAAAATAGGTGTATGTGGCCTAAACCACATAAATTTTAGCTGTTGCACTGCAATGTTTTAGTTTTCCTTCATATTTTACTAACAGGTTGTAGGTACCCTTATCGTTAAGGGTGAATTCATCGGGGTTAGCATTTGCGGTTAAAAAATTAGTCATTGCTCTATCTGACCATACCAGATCCCCATTTGTTCCGTCTGCATTGGATTTATACACATAAAAATCTAGATAACGGTAACTTTGAGGATTCCAAGAAGGAATCCCAGTAGGATTCTCATCAAGATTATCGTACCAAAAATAATATAATCTGGCCTGTAGTTTGATAGAATCTCCAGTTTTTACACTTATATCTGGTAGTGGTTCACCGTTTTTCATTGCTATCTTTGTATCTTCTAGCTGTGGATTATCAGCGAATATGGGTTGCGCTAGAGAAAACAACATTAAAACCATTAAAAATAATGGCCATAACTTCATTTTCATATTATTAAACCTCCATTTAAAATATTCAATGTAACTTTTTTAATTTACATATCCCGAGATTTGATATTATTTTAAAATCAGAATTATTAGGGCCACTAAGGCCTGAAACCAGATTAAAGGTGGTTTAAATATATTAATTTCAATCCACTTAAAAATAAAATAGGTGTATGTGGCCTAAACCACATAAATTTTAGCTGTTGCACTGCAATGTTTTAGTTTTCCTTCATATTTTACTAATAGATTGTAGGTATCTTTCTCTTTAAGGGTGAATTCATCTGGGTTAGCATTTGCAGTGAAAAAATTAGTTATTGCGCTATCGGACCATACTAGTTCCCCATTTGTTCCGTCTGCATTGGATTTATACACATAGAAATCAAGATAACGGCATATTTGAGGGATCCAACTAGCATTGGCAGAATCAACTGTGTACCAGTACCAGTATAATCTGGCCTGTAGTTCTATAGAATCTCCAGTTTTTACACTTATATCCTGTAGTGGTTGACCATTAGTCCCTGCTATTTTAGTATCCTCTAATTGTGGATTATCCGCAAATATGGGTTGCGCTAGAGAAAACAACATTAAAACCATAAAAAATAATGGTAATAGTTTCATTTTCATATTAAACCTCCTTAAACTCTTTATATGTAACTTTTTTAATTTACATATCCTGAGATTTACTATAAAGTATAATTTAAAAGTTTAATTATATAAATATTACTATTTTATAATACAAATGAATAGAGATTATAATAATTGAAAAATAATTAATTAAAAAATTTATTATATTAACATCAGTTAATCAAGGTTTATTAACAAAGGAAAGCTCCACACAATATGGTTCTAATTCCAGGGCCACCTTTTTAAGTATTTCAATATCATAATTTCTTTCAATATTTAAAATATATTTTGGAACTTTTTGAGGAATTAAAACTTTGTAGGCCTTAGGAGATTCCATTATTTTAAAATCAGAATTATTGAAGGCTACAATGGCCTGGAACCAAATAGAAGTGTCCACTCCCTTACTTGCCATGAATTTTTTAAGTTCTAAAGTGTTTCTAATAACCTGATGGGCCGGATTCTTTTTTATTTTATTGAACTTATTGTTTTTATGATAATACCATTGATTTCCCTTAATCAGATATTTGCCCGAGTAATTTTTGGTCTCAATAACAAATATCCCATTAGGCCCAATCACCACATGGTCAATATTTCCCTTTTTGCCTGGAAGGTTAACATCATTGTAAATAAAATAGTCATGGGGTAATTGTTTAAGAAAGTCGGAAACTATGTTTTCACCTACCAGGCCCTTGGCCCATCCTTTACCTTTAAGTTCATTGCGGGAAATAAATGACTGGGCATATATGAGTAAGACCACTCCAATAAAGACAAATATTAAAAATAGAACATTCCTGAGAAATAAGGTAAGTAGAAATCCCAGAATAGATACGAATCCACCTATAATTTGAAAATTGCGACCTTTATCCTTATTTTCATAGTATTGATTGCTCATATCCTCAGTAAATGTATTTCCCGTAGCTATACTTTCCCTCTGATGTGGAGAGTAGTATTCTTCCAGATCTTCTACTTGTATTAGGGCCTGGCCACATTCACAAGTTGTGAATTCCTCTCCAGGTTCTACTTCGTAGTAGTGGTCGCATTGGGGGCAGATTAGGTAGGGCATGGTGGTCACTTTTAGTTTATTTATTTGCTTTTCTAGGCTAATATCAATTAATAATCACAAAAAAGTATAATCCTTTATAAGTAGTTATACATTTTTATGTATAAGAATTAATTTTAATTATTTGTTCTAAATTTAAATAAAAGAAAAAAGGATTTTATTTTAAAATTAGTAATTTAAATAAATTCTGTTTATTTACTTAATCCATTTTCTTTTATGGAGCATATAGTTCTAGATAGAATGGATTTAAACTCTTCCAGGTCGTCTTGATCTATTTTTTGATTTATTCTATAAATAAAATCAGATTTATTTTCATCAAAGTTTTTTTGCTTTGTAATTTTTAAATAATCTTCGACAATTTTATCCCCATTATTTACTTTATTTATTATATGGCTATTGGTTGACAATATGCACTGACCAAATTTAGCTAAAGCAGAATAACCCTGCAATAAACTAATGGTTTTTCCATCTATTTCTACATTTAAAGAGAATCCTTTAGTTCCCCATCTAATAATCAGATTATTTTCTAAGGCCAGTTTATATAATTCGCTGAAAATTAATTTTCCATTTTCATCAATTATCTCAAAGAAAGTATCTTTATTTAATAAAAGTCCATTATCCTCTGGAGGATATATGCCCGGACCAATGATCCTGGGAACCATAGTCTTAATTTTCTCTTCATCATTCACATATTGTTTTATTTCAAGGCCAAATGCTTCAGCAGGGTCCAATTGATGATTTAAAAATTCAATTATCCGTTTAAGTTCATTTGGTATTTTATCAGCGGCAAAAACCATTCTTATTTTACCTATTTTTAAATTAGTTTTAACATTTTGCCAGAATTGTATGCTATTAGTTCCCGGTTCCAGAAAATCCATTAAATCAACATCGTTATTTAACTCCACAAGTGATCTTATCTCATTCATTGGTAAATAGACCACTGCATTGGCTGCATAGTCAAACATCTGTCCAATAACTTCTCTACGGATTTGGTGATTTGATATTATTTTATCTTCAACTAAAGTAGGAACACCATCTTGATCTAGAAAAAGATGATCTAAATAGAAATTTGTATTTCCCGAGTCTTTAGATACCAGATGCAGTTCGCTAGTAACTAGTATCCATCGACGTGGATTTTCAGGATTCATCTGTTCTCCAGCTAATATATCTGGATATTTGCCCAGTAATTCCTGTAAAACGATTTCTTGTTCGTATTCTTTTTCTTCCAAAGTTATAGGTTTATTATCTTTGATTAAATAGATTTTATCGCTCATTAGAATCCCCTTTTTTTTAAAAAATTAAATAATATTTATTTACTAATTATAGTGCATCTATAATAT
>CAYUFT010000136.1:0-3964 GCA_964444115.1 uncultured Methanobacteriaceae archaeon | reverse complement strand
GAGCAGGTGGATTATTAACTGTTAATTTCCGGGCCCCTGAAGAGGAAATGATAAATATAAAAGAATTTTTCAAATTATTCCAGAATGATGAATTAGTTAAAATTGATATTGGGGGAACTGGTGATATTAACTGTTCTTTCAAAGGAATTTCACCTATACTGGAGCATAAGGATGAAACTGGATTTCCTTACTTTTCTCTATCAGTCACCCTCCAGGATCAGGCCAAATTGAATCAACCCGACGAGCCACCGTCCTGTGGATGCGCCTAAATAGTTATATAAATTTTTTTAACTTATTTTTTTATCTTAAATTAATTCTCTGTTAATAACTTAAATCACTAAATTTTACACTTATGAAACAAATATAATCCTAGTGCTATTTTGAAGAATAATAAAGCGACATTATGTAATTTCTTAGGCCAAATATCATTTAAATTGGTGTAAACATGTCAATTGATTTTAGTATGGAGAATATAAAAAAATGTCTTTGTATGAGATGCCCAGTGCAGATGGAGAGCCAGTGCGTTAATGATAAAGAGAAAATAATGATTTTAATGACTCAGCAAGATCTGGACAGTCCTATGAGAATGGATGAAGAGAGAGTTCCAGGTCTTTATTGTTCTACTGGAAAGGCCATTTGCAAGGATATAAATGCCCATCAGATTTGCAGATGTAATGAGTGCTCTGTTTGGATGGAAAATAGATTGGATAAAAAAGAGACTTCTAAATATTTTTGTATCAATGGAAAGGCTAAATAATTTTCTAATTTAATTTAAACATGAAAAATAACATTATTAAGAATTATTCTGTAAATTTAACTAGCAGTCTAACTAATAACACTTTAAACGAAAAATAAAACCCATATGTTGCATTATTTATCTGGATAATATTCTAATTCGCCTCGACACTGGCACTGTTCAAAGTCTTCAGGACTTTCTCCTTCAGCTAGTTCGTAGTATCCACCACATAATTTACATAACAAGTAACTCATAGTTTTTCCCCAATATACTATAATTAACTTCTATTCTTACAATAGATAATTGTTTTGATTTTTAATTAACCCATTTTCTTGATTTTTTTTATTAAAAAAACTAAAATAATAACTTTTTTTCAATAATGGAGTAAAATATTAATACAATTTATAAATATAATATAATTATTTAATGGATGGAGGTGAATCAATGGATAGAAATTTAATTATAGTTGCAGCCATAGTTATAATAGTTGTGGCAGCTGTTGGGGCCTGGTATGTTATGCAGCCCGCTCCTGTAAACAATATGACAAATAATACTACTAATGGCACTATTTACACCAATACATCTAATGATACTAATAACACTGTAAAAAACAACACTAATAACTCTACAAATATAACTAAGGTTCAGGCCAATAATCTGGCCAGTAAATACATTGGAATGGGAGTTTACTTGGGAAATAATACTACTTTAACCACTTATAAAAAAGTTAGTGTGTGGAATGTCTCGGTATACACCACTCAGGGCCTTTACTCAAGTTCTATTTATATAAATGCTAGAACTGGGAAAAGAGTTCAATAAATTGGGTTTTTAAATAATCCAATTATTTTTTATTTTTATTTATTTTCAGCTGATTCTTAAAAGTAATTATTTTAATAGTTCATTATGTCATACAAATATTAATTTTAATTCTATTAATTAATTTACACTCAAAAATATGAGGTCTGAATAAAATGAAAATAACCTGTATCAAGGGAAGCCCCCGTAAAAACGCTAATAGTTCTATAATCGCGGATAAACTTTTAAATCAACTGGAAAAGCCAGAAAATGAAATAAAAACTTTTGAATTGAATAAATTAAATTACAAAGGATGTCAGGGGTGCCGAGGATGTTTTACCCGTGCTGAAAAATGTACCATCAATGATGACCTGCAGGATGTTTTAGAATCTGTCAGAGAATCTGATGTCATGGTGCTGGCCTCTCCGGTGTATTATGGAGATATAACTTCCCAGGCCAAAGCATTTGTGGATAGAACATATTCTTATTATGTGCCTGATTTTTTAACTAATCCTAATCCAAGCAGATTAAATCCTGGAAAAAAGATAGTAATGATTTTATCTCAGGGAAATCCTGATGAAGAAGCTTTCAATGATATTTTTCCAAGATACAGTTACTTCTTCCAGAGACATGCCTTTAATGAACGGTTTTTAATAAGGGCCTGTGGTGTTAGGGAAGAAGGAGAAGTTCTAAAAAGGGAAGATGTACTGCAACAGGTCAAGAAAGTTGCTGAAGATCTTTTATAATTTTCAATGACTTGGAAGGATTATTTATGAAAAAAAGTCTAGGGCCTAAGGTATTTGGTTTCCCAGCCCCAGTTTTTATAGTTGGCTCTTATAATGAAAATGGTCAGGCCAATGTTATGAATGCTGCCGCAGCAGGGACTAGCTGTTTGTCACCGCCATGTGTTTACGTTTCTCTAAGAGAAGCTACCCATACTTACCACAATATTATGCGAAATAAAGCGTTTACCATTAGCATACCTTCCCAAGAGCAGGTTACTGAAGCGGATTATTTTGGAATTGCTTCGGGTAAGAATACAGATAAATTTGAATCAACGGGTTTAACTCCTGTAAAAAGCGATTTGGTACATGCACCCTATATTGATGAGTTTTCAGTAATCATGGAATGCCAACTGAAAGATAAAGTTATTTTAGGTTCGCACACTATGTTTATTGGTGAAGTCATTGATTTAAAGGCTGATGAAGATGTAACCACAAAAATTAAGGTTAAATCTGATCTGGAGCTTGTTAAAGTTGATATTGAAAAATCTAAACCATTTATATATGATTTATCTTTAAGGGGTTACTATAAATTGGGTGAAAAGATAGGTACTGGTTTTTCTGATGGCTTGAAGTATTTTAAAAAATAATTTTCATTAAATAACATTATAAAATATAAAATATAAAATTAGCATAAATTTGGAAGTAAAAACTGGGTGTTAATATGCCGGATTCAGAAATCATAATTACCGAAAACGATGTTATTGAGACTATGGGGTTATTTACTAAAGTTCCATCTATTTTACTCCGTGGATGGGTCTCTAAAAATTCTAATTTGGTCAAATCATTTTCAAATCAGATTGAATCTTATAAAAGCAAACTATCTCCCCATGATATGGCCAGAATAGAAAAAGTAATGGAGATGCCGGTAGAAGAACTTCAGGAAATTCTAAAAAAGGCCTATGATCGAACTGGTAAAAAGCAGTTAAAAATTCTGGCTGATCCTAAAGCCAAGGAATTTATTGTTTTAAATCTTCAAGAAGCTCAAAAAGTACTTTTTAAGTGATTTAATATTAAGATTCAAATTTTTTGTCATTATTTAAAATATTGATTAATCCATTTTTATTTTAATTAATTTTCATTTTATTTTATAAAAACCCATTCATAAAAAACTTTATATATTAAAATAGATTATTAGGTAATATATTACTTAAACATATAATATATTACCTTTTGAATTCTAATTTTATTTTAAAAATATTATAAAATTTAATTTAAAATAATATCAAAATATTAATGAGGAAAATAAAATGAAAGCGCTAGTAGTTTATGGAACAAGATATGGTACCGCCACAGAAATTGCTGAAGAAATAACTCGCACACTAAAAGAAGAGGGTGTTGAAACAGATTTACTAGATTCTAGGGGACTAAGAGATTGGGATGTCACTCCATATGACTTGGTAATTGTGGGAAGTGGTATAAAAATTGGTAAATGGACGAAGGGAGCTAGGAAGTTCCTGGATAAAAATAAATCTGCTTTAGCTAATAGAAAGGTGGCCCTTTTTGTATCTTGTGGGGCGGCTAATAAGGAAGAATCTCGAGTAGAAGGACAGGAGAAATATCTGGATGATGTGGCCCAAAAACATCTAATTAATAAGCCGGTGGCCACCGGACTATTTGGAAGTACTTTTGATCCTGATTCCAAGCAAGG
>CAYUFT010000135.1:0-3981 GCA_964444115.1 uncultured Methanobacteriaceae archaeon | reverse complement strand
TTGATGTTGTACTGGCCAACCCACCATTTAAGGGAAGCATAAATAAAGATGAGCTTAGTGATGATTTCTCCATAAACACCACCAAGACCGAAATTTTATTCTTAGAACTAATGTATAACATATTGACCATTGGTGGCCGTTGTGCAGTAATTGTTCCCCAGGGTGTTTTATTTGGAAACTCAAAGGCCCATAAATCCATCAGACAAAAATTATTGGAAGATTGCAGATTAGATGCAGTCATATCCATGCCATCAGGTGTATTCAAACCTTATGCTGGAGTATCCACCGGAATTTTAATCTTTACCAAAGGAGAACCCACAGAAAATGTATGGTTCTATGACATGGAGGCCGATGGTTACTCTTTAGATGATAAAAGGACATTGATTGATGGTAAAGGGGATATTCCAGATATTATTGAAAAATATAAAAATAAAAAGCAAGAAGATCTGGAAGATCGTAAGGCCAAATGCTTTGAAGTTCCTTTAGATGAAATAAAAGAAAATGATTATTCTTTGAGTATTTCTAATTATAAAGAAATAGAATACGAAGAAATAGAGTATGATGCCCCGGAAATTATTAAGGCCAAGATTTTAGAATTGGAAGAAAAGATAATCAAAGGATTGAAAGATTTGGATATTTAATAAAATATCATTTAATCTTTTATTTTTTCAATAGTTTCAGATAATATATTTTTAAACTTATTCCATTCTTCTTCATCCAGTTCTCTTTCCAGATTGAATATAAATCCACTATTCACTTTTTTAAAGTCTTTAATTTCTAATGCTTTTTTAACATAATCCACTACTATTCTATCTCCATTTTCCACCTTTTTAGAAATACTGTCAATAGTGGAATACATGGTTTGGCCATATGCTCTTAAATTGCAATAACCTTGCAGTAGGCTAATCTTATCTTTACCGATTTTTACATTTAAGGAAAATCCTTTGGTTCCCCAATTTATAACCAGTCCCTTTTCTTGAGAAAACTTTAATAACTCTTTGAAGAAGTTTTTACCATACTGATCCAGGTTTTCAATGAACTTTTCATCAGTTAATAATGGCTCTTTACTTGTGTTTCCTTTCCTAGTCTGAGCTTCTACAGTTTGTCCAATAACCCTCGATACTAATGTTCTTATTTTTTCTTCATCAGCGACGTATTGTTTAATCTCTACCGCAAGTACTTCTGGTTTTGCCATATGGCTATTTAGAAATTCAACGATGGTTTTAAGTTCTTTTGGTATTTCATCAGCTACAAATAGCATCCGAATTTTTCCTTCTTCTAAATTATTTTTAACACTTTGCCAAAATTCTGCCTCATCAGTATTTTCATCCAAAAATTCATCCTTTAAACGTAATTCACCATATTCAGAATTTACATGTTGTTTAATTTCTTCTACAGGCAAAAAAGCGACAGCATTAGCAGCGTAATCCAACATTTGAGCCACAACTTCACGTCTAGAACGTGTGTCACTGCTTCTTTTTACTTCAACCAGAGTAGGGATTCCATCTTGATCAAGGAAAAAATGATCTAAAGATAATGATTTAGCACCATGTTCCTCAAATGGCAAACCTAATTCCCTTTTAACAAGTAACCATCTTCGAGGATTCTCACTATCTATTTGGTCTCCGGGTAATAAATCTGGATAATTTTCCAGAAGATCCTGAAAGTCAATCTCCTGTTTATATTTCTTTTCATCCATCGCCACTAGTTCATCGTTATCTTTTATCATGTAGATCTTTCCAGCCATATCGTACACCTTTAAATAATCTTAATTTTTTCATTGTATTAACTTTTATATGATTGTAAATATTAAATTATGTAATAGTAGACATTGAAATAACAGCACAATTTCCAGATTTATTTCTACTAGAAACCCACAAATATAGCATCACTGGAGTTAATGGTGAATTTAGGCCTGAAAAATGGGGAATGCATCCGGTAAGTGTTACTACTGCTTGTTGGAGAGGTTATGTGGCCACTTATTCTCTTCTAGGGGATATTTTAGTATTAAGTGACTTGAATGTAAGTTTGGGAAAATTTAGTGATAATAAGTTTTTTTCAGATAAAGGACCTGAGATTAATGGAATTAGTCCAGAAAATGATTTAAATAATTTCAATTAATAAGATTCACAAATTCTTTATTTTATTGCCCATTTTTAAAGAAATGAAAATAGAAAAACAAATTTAATCATTAAAATGATCATTTATCCAAACCCACACTAAGGGCCATATTAATGGTAAACTTATCAAATCCTTTCTCGGCCATCATTTTAACTACTTTTTGATTGTGGGCATCGTGTTCATCCCGGAATCTTTTATTCTCTACTGGATCTTCACTGATTTGAACTATGCTGGAGAGGGCCGGGAGGTGTTTTGTTCTACCATCAGCATATATTCGCTCGTGTGAATCACTGGTCATTCTATGAACGGCATAGTAATCCAGATAGTCTCCAGTTTCGTCTTTTCCAAAGCAATACTGGATAAGCCATCCACTATCTTGAATAAATCCACTATTTTTTGATTTCAGGTCTTCCTCAGGCAAAGTAATGTCCCAGTTGGAAAATCTTTCCCTAAAACTTTCTTCTATTAGCTGCATAATATTCCCCCATTTAAATCATTGATTAGAAAATCGAATATTTAATTATTATATAATCTTTATATTAAAACATTAAATAGTTAACCTTTTTCATTTAATTTATGAAATTCTAAAGAAGATTATTAAAATATATATTACTTATTTTAGACATTGTAATATTAAGGCGTATTATAATGTTAAGACTACTACAATAGAAAAAATAAAAGAAAATGATTACTCTTTGAGTATTTCTAATAAAGAAATAGAATATAAATAAATAGAGAATGATGCCCGGAAGTAATTAAGGCCAAAATTCTGGAATTAGAAGAAAAAGAAATTAAGGGTTAAAATGATCTTGATATTTAATTAATTTTATCCTTTATTTTTTTATTTTACCAATACCTGATAAAGCAAGGTATTTTGGGTTATCGAATTTATTTTTAAATTGAATATTAAAAAATTAAAGTATCAGTTTAAATAGTATTACTAATAATAGTATATTTAATAATATCTGCATATCAAAAATTAAACCTTGCTACTCTTTGGAAGTGGAGGTGTTTTAGATTCGTGATTATGACATTGGCCAAGTTTGGAAGATTTTAAACAGTCTTAAAGAGATAAACGAGTATAATGTTAGAGAGTCCCGTCATGTTATAGTTTCTTTTTCTAAAAGAAGTTCTTTTATTGACCAAAATACTGTTTATAATTCATTAGTTAATAAGAAGCCTGTTTTGATTGGAAAAACCAGTTATAATACATTTAAAGTGTTATATGAGCATCCGGACAGAAGTAGTGAAGATATTTATATTATAATTAAAATTGATGAAAGCAAAAATATTTTATTAGTAACAGTATATACTCACAGTATTGAAAGGAGGATTAGACATCATGAAAGGAACTAATTTTGAAGTTGATTATCAGTATGATATGGAGGTGGATGGTTTATTCATCTATGTTTCTCAGGATTATCAGTATAATACTTCTATTGAGTTAGATAATGATGTGATTCTTGATTTTGATGAAGCTGGTACTCCAGTGGCCCTGGAGATACTTAATGCTTCTCATGTTCTTAAAGTTCCAAAATATGCTTTAAATGGTATTGAAGAAATAAAAATGACTATTAAAGTGAATGAAAAGTCTATAAGTCTTAAAGCAGGTTTTGGTGTGATTTTACATAACCGGGAACAAACACAATTAGTTGATACATTCACTTCCAACGATATTGGAATCCCAGCCACGGAAACTGAATTAGCAACTGCATAAAGCAAATATTTTTTATTTTTTATAAATTTCAATTAAAGAAGGCCTTATTTCAGGAATAACATCTTTTATAGTACGCCATACCAGCTCATATTTAATTCCAAAATAAAAATGAATAAGCTTATCTCGCATTCCAGCCATTTCTC
>CAYUFT010000134.1:0-4069 GCA_964444115.1 uncultured Methanobacteriaceae archaeon | reverse complement strand
CCTTTTCACAAACTTTCTTGTATCTTACTCTACCACAATCCGTTTTATGGACTTGATGAAAGCCCACATGCAAATTTTCACTCGCAGCATACGTTCTAATCGGAATAAGAATAGTACCAAAAGATAAATATCCTGACCAGATAGATCTCAAAATAATCACTCCTAATATTATTATAAACCTCTTTTAAGAATTATTTTTTGGATAGTTCATGAAAAAATTAAAATATTTTATAATGGAAACCACAAATTAAAGATTAGGAGATTAATAAAAATGTTTGTAAATCATGTTAAAATATTTTATACACAAGAAGATATTGAAGAATATCATACCACCAGTCCAGAGATTGCTAGAATCCAGTTTGATGAACTTGGTAATATTACCATAGATTATAAGCAATTAGATGAACAAGGGCAAGAATACAGTAAATTCATCCCCACCACCAGCTATAGGAATTTAAAATATACTAAAGAAGTTTTAGTTCCTAAATAATATTTATAATCATTAATCTTTTACTATTTCTTTTAATTTTTCTCTAAACCTGAGTATCAAGGGTAATTTTATTTTTATAATCAAATCTATTCATTAAATATTTAAATTTATTTTTATAATGGTAACTAAATAATAAAATCCATTAAAAAAACTCGTAAAATATACCAAAATTAGCTATTATTCATTTTATTCATTCATTTAAAAAAAAAAAGGAAAAGGGGTTTGTTTATTTTCTTCGGGATATAAATGATCCACCAAGAACCATCAAAATTGCTAGTATTAATCCAACCAGGGTTACACCCGTATGTTGCATGGATACTGATTCTGACGCGGCATTGACATTGTTGGCATTATTTTCTGCAGCTTCAATATGAACCGTTGCATTAACGATTTCAGGAGTTAATGTATTGTTTTCATTTGAGCAGATATTCTTGCAGAGTTAATAATATCAGTACCGACTAAAGATTCTTGAGGGGTGACAAAGATTCTTAACACTGCACTAGCTCCGTTTAATACAGTTCCATCAAATTCCTAAGAAAAAATAATTTAAAAATTAAATTATTGATTTATCATAAAAAATTAATAAATAAAAAAATTCCAAAAAATTATGGAATATTATAAAAATTAATGAATTGTATATTCCACTATCATAATTTTTGATAAAATAGGATTTAATATAAAATATAATATAAATATAAAATAAAAAATAAATTCATGAAATAATATGTTCCTTACAGAGGAACTCTATTTTTTTATATTTTTAATGCGAAATACCTGAAAATTTTCATGATTTTTAAAAAAATGAGAAATGCACCTAAATGAGAGGTCAGGCCTATATGTAGTGGTCCATATTGGCCTTCTTTGATGTGTTTTATTTTGATAGAAATTTAGTATTTGGAAGAAGTTTAGTCAACTTCGTTATAGACTGATTTAACGAAGTTCAGTTTGATTATTTTCAACTTGAAATTTTAGTAAATTATAGTTTTTATGGATCAAATTCATGAAATCTACTAACCCCATATTGAATTTTTAAAAAATTATAATTTCTATGGATCAAATTCATAAAACTTCCTGAACAAATTTTATTTTTAAAAATTTCAATCTATGAATATTGAAGTTTCAAAATATTTTTATTAATTAATATTCACTCTAATAAAATAAATAATAATAGGTTACTCGATGCAATTATGAATTTATCAGAATAAGAATTTTCTAGAATTATATAAGTTACTATAATGCATTCATGAATTTACCAGAATTATAATACCAATTAATAAAATATAATCTCACCTTTATAAAATTATAATTTGTAATTGTTTTTTTAATGAGTTGTTATATTTTTATTAGTGTTGTATATGATAAACATTAAATTTATATCTTAATGTCTTGGCCAGAACATAATTATCATAGCTCCCAGGAGTGCTAGTGCTCCTCCAATGAGATCAAACCTATCTGGAACTATTTTATCTACTTGCCATCCCCATATTATGGCCATTACGATGAATATGCCTCCGTAGGCTGCATAAACTCTTCCAAAGTTTGCGGGTTGTAGTGTTGCGACTACTCCATATAATATTAGAACTATTCCACCTATAATTGCAATCCATATGCTGCCGCCTTGTCGTAGCCATAGCCATATTAGGTAACCTCCCCCTATTTCACAGAGTCCTGCAATGATAAAATAAAATATTAATTTGGTAACTTCCATTTTAAATCACTAGTAATTTTATTTGGTTTTATTCTTAATATATTAGCTAACCTAAAAAGATAATTTTTAATTTTATAGACCCTATTAGTTTTTACCTAGCTCATACAATACCTATATCCTAATTATCATAATAGTTTAAGCCATGTGGGACCTTGCAGAATTGTGGTTGCAAATAAATAGAACCTCTTTTTTAGATTTATGTGCTTTCATCTTATCAATAAATAAAATATCCATATATTTAAATATATCATGACTATAAAGAAAACTTCATGAAATCATGCGAAATTGGTGGGGGAGACAAGCCCAGCAAAGACCAAATTAAGCGGCTGAAAAAGATAACATCTAAAATTCCAGCTGATGAGTTATTATATGAAAATGCAAATGCCATAAAGGCCCTTGCCGATCCAACCAGATTAAAAATACTCCACTTATTAAAACATGGTGAATTATGTGTTTGTGAGATTATCTCTGCAATGGAAAAACCACAACCAACTATCTCACACCATCTAAACATCTTAAAAAGAGCAGGATTCTTAAAATGGCGTAAAGAAGGTGTTTGGATACATTATAGTCTTTCTAATCCAAAAATCATCGAAAGTTTAGATAACCTGATTAAATAGATATATTAAATGGATATTAAAAATGAGAGACAATATTTCCCGTTATCTAAATTGGAAAGAACACTGCAAACCTCTTGATGGTAAAAACATGCATATCGGATTCATATTAACCAAAAGCCCCTCAGAGCAGGGATTCACAACATTTATTGATTTTTCAAAATTATATATCCATAATGATCAAATTTCCATTTATCTGGTGGGAGATGGAGTTTACTGTGCCCGAAAAAGTTATGCTAATCCTGATTTAGAAATGCTCTTTAAAAGTTCAAAGGTACATGTGTCTGCCAATGACCTTAAAGCAAGGGGAATTGAAGATGAGCAAATAAAAGAGGGCCTATTTGTGTTTTCTCAGTATGATAATATGATAATAGAGGTTATGGAGAATTTTAATCAAGTTGTTAGTTTTTAAATTTAAAGAGTTAGATGATGAAAATGATGACCACCCCTAATGAAGATTTATCCAATGGAAAAGTCCTAGTAATTGTGCTAGTGGATGGTCCTTACATCTCACAATATGCAGATATTGGATATAATATGGCTCAAACAGCTCTAGACTTAGGATATGGAGTTAAAATATTCTTATACATGGACGGTGTACACCTGCTCCGAAAAGATCAGGACCCTCGTGTACTTCCAAATATTTCCCAGAATTTTAAAGAATTAATAGAAAATGGTTGTGAAATTAAAGCTTGTATTAGATGTGCAGATGCAAGAGGATACCTGGACAAATCGCATTATTTAGACGGGGTTGAAATAACAAGTGTCTATGATCTTGCAGAATGGATGGATGAAAATAGTAAAGTTGTAATGTTGGGCAGTTAACATGTCGTCTTCATTAGTTATTATAGATAAAGCCCCTTATGGGCATGAAAATGCTTTAAGCGGAATTTATATTGCAATAGCAAGTTTAGATAAAGGACTTGATTCTGATGTTCTTTTAATGGGCGATGGTGTTTACGCCGCCCAAAAAAACCAATTCTCAAAACAAACAATTGGATATCCCTCCGTAAGTGAATTAATATATTCCATGTTCCCTAATGGAACTTTATTTGTTCATTTAGACTCTTTAATTCGAACAGGAATGATATATGATGATTTGGTAGAAATTGCTGAACTCATTGATGGTAAAACTCTTTACGAGCTTTCAAAATCAAAAAAACATATAATAAAAATTTAAGAGGCAAATAAAATGGAAATGAAAGAGTTAAAATATGATATTTTCGAAGATGGTCCACTAGTAAAAAGTGTTTC
>CAYUFT010000133.1:0-4202 GCA_964444115.1 uncultured Methanobacteriaceae archaeon | reverse complement strand
TATATTAAATTCATCAGAAAATGTGTAAATAAATGATGGGCTGAATTCTTTGAAGATTTCAGCGGCAGTATTCACCATAGCATCCATGAAAAGAGGATCGTAAGGCTTTTTAAGGCCTATTTGTTTTGATAATTTATAAAAACCTCTCCCATCAAGTCTAAGTAATATTTTAGAGCCACAAGGCACTTTTAGACTAGAGAACATTTCACATTCTTTCATAAAACTAACATCCACCAATTTAATTAGATATTTACCAATAATTCATAAAATTAACATAAACGATTTAATTCAACAATTCAACTAAGTTCCTACAATAAAATGTTCATTTAAACTTTTAAGCAGTTTAATAGCAGAATATGCAGCCAGAACGCTGGTTTTAGGATTTACTGCACATCGGATATTTTTAGTAGTGGTTCTAAACTCACCAAAGTCTCCTTCTACTAGAACCTCATGAACATTACGATCCACCGCAGGATCAGCTATGATTTCCACATCCACATCCATGCCACAAGCAATACTTAATGCAGCTGCGACATTAATGTTTACTGGAAACTTTTTAACTGCTTCTGATGCTTTACCTTTGTAAAGAGTTTCTTTTTCAGATATATCAATTCCCAGTGATTTAGGTGGTTTTCTAGTAGTCAATGTAGCTTTTCTAATGGTTCCGATTGATGCTGCTTTAATTCCATCTAAACCTACAATAGCGCCCGATGGAGCATAAATCTTTACATTATTCTCTTTAGCCAGATTTTCAAGATTATTTTTTACATCAGAATCCATCAAGGCCCCAATACTCATTATTATAACACTTTTACCATTTTTCAATATTTGAGGAACGACCTCCGCCACAGCATGCGGTGCCGCTGCTTCAATAACCAGATCCACATGATCCAGCATATCTTCAATTTTTAAAACAGCCCTTCCATCCAGTTGAGAAGCAAGGTTTTCAGCCCTTTCCACATCTCGATCATAAAAATATTTGAGTTCAACACCCAGTTTTCCTTCCAAAGCATAATTCGTAATAATATTAGCTATGGCTCCGCATCCTACTATCCCAACAATCATTGAATAACCTGTAATTTAATAAAGAATGATTTTCTTACTAAATGAATTTAATCTAATTTATAATAATATTTTAAAAGTATAATATTTAAAACTCATCTTAAAAAATTTATGAAGTTACTACCATTAACTGCTATTAATGCTTAATTAACTGATAAATAGTATGTACCTAATGTACTAAATAAATAAAAAAATATTATTAAAATTTCAATTTTAAGTTCAAGAGAAATAAAAAAGAGTATAAGAATATTATGGAGAAATCGGAGCTTTTTCAGCAGGCAAATCTGGAGTTATAATCAATATATCTCCTACTGCTTGAACCCGATCATAAGCAATGTCCATTACCCCTTCTTCCTTAAGAGGCCTGATTTCATCAGCTTCTGGAACCATTCTTATGCTGGTTTTTATAACTTCTTTAAGCCCTACATTCTTTTTGTCTGGGCTCATGGCTCTAACTTTAAGATTGGAAACTCTGCCCTTTTTAATGTTGAGAACCACATCTTGAACTCTTCCCACGTACTTTCCCCTAATTGTATATATGTCTAGACCATAAAGATTGGACAATTCGACCATTTTTCCACCGCCAGATTTTTAAATTCACTTCAAGTTTAATAAGAAAGGCTGTTCAATGTTAAATTTCTAATTATAAGATATTTTATCACTTAATAACTTAAATACTTTAGTACTGAAAGGATGAAAAGGCTATTTTATAATCAATTCAATAACTATCTATTAATAGTCAAAAAATATATCGAAATAGTAGTGAAAATAAAAATTTGAAAAGGATTAATTTAGTTTGCCTAATAGTTTAGTGAATTTATTTATAAACTCTGATTAAATTTTCTTTTAACAAAAATAATGAAATTAATTAACATTAATAAATTATATTTTAAGAATCATTTATTGAAAATTATTAGTTGCATTTAAATTTTAATTAATTATAAAGTGATAATATGTGGGACACCAGCAAAGATTACCGATTATTAGTCGCAGAAAAATCTATTGATCTTTTTGTAAGAACTGTCGACGGCAAAAGTTTTAAAGGGCACTGGAAAAAGAGACCGGCCATAGATACTGCAAAGGAAATAGGTAGAGAACTTCAAGCTGTTGCTTATTCATACATGGAACCAGAAGACCTCCTAGAATCTTCACATATAGCAACTATCAAAGAAAAAACTGCTAAAATTGAGGAATTTCTAGGTGGGGCAGACTGGAATAAAAAGTTTCTAGATCTGGCCACCAAAGATGAAAAGGAAAAAACAGAAGAAAGCATAACTAAGGTCAAGTTTTTCTTGAATATTTTTTTAGGTCTGGAAAAACGTATTTCATTAGGCCCCATAAATGATCCGATTATTGGAATTGATATTGTTGTGGGAGAAATAATGAGTGCTGGTAAACATCCTCAGGCAGATAGCTTGATGATTTGTAACGTCAATCTAGGTGATAAGGCCATTACTGTAGTTACCAATGATATGGAAGTAAAAGAAAACAATCGTGTAGCCATTTCCATGCTTCCCCCCAGTACATTCATGGGAATAAGCAGCGAAGGAATGTTTTTAGGTGCTGGTGAAGGTATTTTAAAAGATGTTGAAGGAGAATTAGGACAAATGCCTCACGGAATACCTCTTGAAGCTTTAAATGAAACTCGAAACCTGATAGAATCTTTCCTGAAAAATTAAGAAATAATATTATTTCTATCAATATTTCTTTTTTAATTGATTTAATTACTGTTTAATCATTAGAAATTTGATTATTTTATTTTTTAATATATTCAGTTCTTAAAAAGTAATTAAGTTAAATTTAAAAATAAAAAATAAAAATATTATCTAGTATTCAAAACAGCTAGTTTAGTTCGAGTCATATCTTCAACAGCGTATTTTACGCCTTCTTTACCCATACCACTCATTTTAAATCCACCAAAAGGCATATTGTCTGTTCTAAAAGTAGATTGTTTATTAACCATGACCGAACCCGCTTCAATTTCTTGAACCGCTCTCAAAGCATGGTGGATATTTTCAGTAAATATACTGGCCTGCAGACCATATCTAGTATCATTAGCCACATTAATGGCATCATCAATACCATTTACACGAATTATAGGTGAAATAGGCCCAAATGTTTCATCCTGGACCACTTTCATGTTAGAGGTAACTTGATCCAGAACTGTAGGTTCAAAAAAGTTCCCAGTCCGAGTTCCTCCCATTAAAAGTTCTGCTCCCTCTTTTAGAGAATTTGAAACAATTCTTTCAACAACTTTTGCTGCATTTTCATTAATTAAAGGCCCTATATCCGTTTTAGTACTTAATGGATCTCCCATTTTAAGTTTTCTAGTTTCTTTAAGGAGCATCTCCACAAAATCATCAGCAACTGATTCATCAACTATTAAACGTTTAACAGCAATGCAAACCTGGCCCGTGTAAAGATATGAACCACGTATTGTAGCTTCTACTGCTTTTTCAATATCAGCATCTTCTAAAACAATTAACGGGTCATTGCCTCCCAGCTCCAGTGTGATTTTTTTCATTACAGCTCTTTGGGAAATCATTCTTCCAGTTTCTACACTTCCAGTGAATGAAATTTTATCAACTTTTTCGCTTTTAACTAATTCATCCCCAATTATGCTTCCTCGGCCAGTTACCACATTTAATGAACCATCTGGAAAATGGGAATTTATGATTTCAGCCATTTTCAAAGCAGCTAAAGGTGCCAGCGCCGATGGCTTTAAAACGACTGTATTTTTAGCAGCAAGAGCCGGTGCAATTTTATGAATAGCTAGATTCAAAGGATAGTTAAAGGGAGTAATGGCACCTACCACTCCCAGAGGAATTTTTAAGGTGAATGCCATGAATCCTTTACCCCCAATACCAGCATCAATAGGCACAGTTTCTCCATATATACGTTTGGATTCCTCAGAAGACAACTTAATTGTATCTATAGACCGCTTAACCTCATCACGAGCCGCATTAATAGTTTTACCAGTTTCCATAGATATTAATCTTGCAAATTCTTCTAAATCCTCAGATAAATCCATAGCACAATCATATAAAGCTTCTGAAATCTTTCTTGCAGAAAAATTTTTTAATTCATTTTTCATGACATAAGCAGAATTAATAGCTTTTTTAACGTTTTCTGGAGTTCCA
>CAYUFT010000132.1:0-4293 GCA_964444115.1 uncultured Methanobacteriaceae archaeon | reverse complement strand
GGCCACTCCCAGCATGTCCTTATCCCGGGCCTCTTTAATACATTCCTCCAGTAATCTGGAAGCCATTCCTTGACCTTTAAATTCTTTTCGGAAGCCTACAAAAATGCAGTGGATAAACAGATAGCCTTCGGCCTTCACCGGACGGTGAGCATATTCTCCCGGAATGTATTCCAACATTCCCTGATAACCGCCCTTTTCAGACATTACTATCTTAATTCGTAATCCTTTAGGGTAATATTCCTGGAACCACTCAATTTTTTTCCTTAACTCCACGTGTTTTTTCAGATCTTTGTACCCGCAAACACCATACTCTGATATATTATCTGGATTCAAGTTTATTATCTCTATATCATCCATAATTGATTTCTCCTGGATTAAATATCAACTTAAAAGCTGTGCCACGAATTTAGCATACCGAGTTTTATCAGAGGGGGCTCCCCAGACAGAGTGGCCGTATTTAGTGGAAACCTTAACTGGTATGGACTTGCTTTCTAAGGTCTGTGCCATAACCACATTGGAATCCTCCCTAATAGAACCGGCTAAGGTATATACACCGGCAATGATGTTTCCTGGAGACTGCAGGTTTTCGAGATAGGTTTTCACAGGTCCCGTGGGCTGGGCACCGTATGTTGGGCTTCCCAGCACCAGCACATCTACACCAGATAGATTCATGGCCTCAGTGGATCTGGCCCCGGCCATTTTAACCTCGTAACCCCTGGCCTTTAATTCCTGGGCTATGTGGAAAGCAGCGGTCCTGGTTCCTCCGGTTATGCCCGGATCGTAAACCACCAGCGCCGTGCTGTGGATTTCCCCAGATGGCATCAATGTTTTGGAATCCTTACTCCGGCTCACCCCTATTAACCAGCCCAACACAGATAACCCGATTATCAGGGCAATTATAATGCCCACTATTTCCAGTATTCCCATAATTATCACTCCCTTTTTAGAATTTTAATATATTTATTTTTAATTATATTATTAATAAAATTAAACCATCTAGGGTAATTTTAGATGAAGTCATTTCCCACATCCCCAGTTTCATAATAATTTTAATAAGATTTAAAAGCGAACCCTATCTTTATTTTTGGGTATTCCATTTTCTACCTTAATCCAACGATTATTATCATATAATTCATATTCTCTAAAACAACAAGGAAGGCCTTTAGCTCTGATTGCATCAGGGCCATCCATAAGCTGAAAATGGAGGTGAGGAGCAGTTGAATTACCGGAATGACCTATGTTTCCCATTAAATCTCCTGATTTAATTTTATCACCATTTTTTACTTTTAGGGAACCTTTTTGCATATGGCCCAGAAATGTACATGATTTCTCTCCTTGAATAATGATATAATTGCCGGCAATATCCTGGACGTTCTGTTTTTCCGGGTCGAAAAACCAGGCATTCTTTAAAGCAATTGAAATATCATGAATAGGTTGTACCGGGTCACGTTCAGGGTATCCATCCTGGGCTTCCACCACCACGCCGGAAATAGGTGCATAAATGGGTTTTCCATAGCAGTAACAATCACTTAAGTGAACTTGGCCCAAGACATAACTCAAAATACTCTTTTTATAAAATTTAAGAGGTTTATGGGCCCAATCAACCTGTAAAAGATCGAATGCATAAGTTTGCGCAAGATAATCCGTGCCGTGACTGGGAACTTTAGTACCTGGACTATTTAAGACCATCCACTCCCCCTTTAATGGTGATTCTATTGGTATGGGCCTTATATCTTTCATAGACTTATTTGTTTTAAAACTAGTATTTAATTTAATGTGCTGTTCAATCCCTTAAAGTATATTTAACGAAAAAATAGGTGGCTAACATTGCTTTGTAAGAAAAATGAAAATAAATTGAATTATCTATTAAATTACATTAATATTTAGATCATATTAAATTTAATTTTTCATTTAATAATTATGAAATTCAATTTTTAATAAAATAAGATATAATTTTTTGTTAATTATTTTTAAAAAAGAAAAAAAAGAAAAAATTATTTTCTTTTAGGGATTATTAACCCACCTATTACTAGCATTATGGCTATTATTAGGTAGTTTAATGGTATTCCTGTGTGTTGCATGGTTACTGTGCTGCTCGCATTGACTGTGGTAGTGTTATTGTTGTTTGAATTGGCTTGAGTAGTTATGGATGCTGGTGTAATTCCTTGGGTGTTGTAGGTTGTAGTGTTTATAGTGGCTGTGAATGAGCTGGTTCCTGTTTTTGTGTTTTTCCCGGTTATGTATAGGTAGGGATCTCCTACTTCTACTGAATCCATGGTCCAGGTTATGGTGTTGGTTTTTTCATTGTAGTTCCATTTTCCATCGCCGCTGATGTTAGTTGCAGTGAATCCTTTTGGAAGAGGGATGGTTATGGTTACATTCTGTGCTGCGTCAGGTCCGTTGTTTCCTAGTTTGTAGGTTAAAGTGAATGTTTCACCTGTTTTAGGATTGCTGTTACTGGATGTTATTTTGATATATAGGTCTGCTGCTGCTTTTATGGTTATATCGGTGCTTACGCTGGATGTTGATTGGGCTGCATCTGCTGCTGTTACGGTGACTATATTGGGAGTAGGCAATGCTCCGCCATTTGCTTTGAATAGAGATGTGGCCACACCGTATTTCATCATGGCCTGTTCAATAGTGCCCCAGGTTGTGGTGAAGGTCAATGGTATTTCTGATGGATATTTGGAAGATTCATTAGTATGATTACCACCTTCAGAATCTGTGAATAGGTCTACTATAACATTAGAAGTCTGACCATTGAATATTTCACTTGGATTGGCTATTATGGACATTACCAGGTATGGGCCATAGGAACTACCACCTAAATTGGTTAAACTACTGAAATTAGGATCATTAGAACCCCACCAATTATATTTAGCGTCTACTGAACCACTATCGAAGTAAATAGCACTACTTGTTGGTGCGGTGTTTCCAATGAATCTGTTGAAATTGGCAATTATTGTAGAAGGGGCCTCATTCCAGATAGCACCACCATAATTGGCACTATTGCCTTCGAAAGTACAGCCGGTGATGATTTCGTATCCACAGCAATTGTAGATGACTCCTCCGTAGTTGGCTGTGTTATTGATGAATTTACAGTTTTTAAACTCAGAATCGGTTTCGTCGTGAAGAACACCTCCGTAGTCACCGGTATTGTTTATGAAGGTACAATTAACAATGGTTTCCTTACCATCATTAAAGATGGCACCACCCTCCCTTGCTGTGTTTTCCGAGAAAGTACAGTTCGTCAGGGACAGAATACCATAATTGTGTATAGCTCCACCCGTGCTGGAACTTCCATTGGTCATGGTCAAGCTTTGAATGACGGTTGTCCCAGAGTCAATATTGAATATCCAGTTAGTGCCATTTCCATTGATTATGGTTCCGTCCTGGCTTTCACCAATAATGGTCATATTTCGGTTAATATAAATTTTAGTATTGTTTTCTCCAGTGTACTGTCCATTTGCAATTCTTATGGTCCCATTGGTATTGACAGTTCCTGTAGCATTTTTTATACTATTTTTAGGGCCGCTGGTTCCATTATAAACTGCTGAAAGACCATCCCATGAATCATTTCCATCGGTACTCACATAAATGGTATTGGCAGTATCATTAGTAACACTGGAAACAGCAGAAACACTACTTATTCCAAAAATGAATAAAAAAGCTAAACAGGAAATCAATAATGAAATTTTC
The DNA here is from genome assembly GCA_964444115.1 of uncultured Methanobacteriaceae archaeon. Classification (GTDB taxonomy): domain Archaea; phylum Methanobacteriota; class Methanobacteria; order Methanobacteriales; family Methanobacteriaceae; genus UBA349. The sequence continues at coordinate 594 of CAYUFT010000132.1, read as the reverse complement.
CGGTTACGGTTTTTTTGGTTTTGGTTTATCTTTTCACCTCCTTTATGCTGAATAAAGTCAAAAAAATCTATTAAAATTGGAGTATGGTAATAGTTACAAAAATACAACACCAATTCCCCCAAAAAATCAGTATTTTATGACATTATAAGATAATTAAAACTAATATAAAATATTTTCTAAATATTATGCGTTAGAAAACACTTTTTGAATAATTTTCTCCCTAATAGGATAATAAATGGAGTATGGCCGGATATATTTAAAATTAATCAGATTTTGCCATGTTTTAATACTTATTTTTTTCAAAAGCAATTAGGTTGGGATTTGGAATTCTATTCATTTTTTTGAATAAAATTAATTAGTTTAAAGGTATATACCATAACCAGAGCTAAATTAATTATTTTTTAAACGGGAGATGGGTTTAAATGAGCTATAAAGAACAAGCAGATGTTTTTAAAAAGGTATTTGGATTAAAATATGAACCTATGGCGATTTCTTTTACTAATGATGAAGTCCAATCGGGCCGATATGAAAAAATCTCTATTTGTAAAGCAATGAAGTTTGCCGCTGAGGGAGAGAGCTTTATAATTGACGAAG
>CAYUFT010000131.1:0-4376 GCA_964444115.1 uncultured Methanobacteriaceae archaeon | reverse complement strand
TGGCTTGTGCCATTGTATAAATCGATATAACATCAAATTTTGCTATTTTTGGATTAATTAAGAAAGCATAATCATTATGGTTGTACTTCTTATCATTTTTTCTACGTAGATACCATTCTACTCTTTTTAATGCTAAATCCGCGTAGCTTTTAGGAATATATGAATCATCAGAAATGTTCTGTGATTTACTATCTCTCACTAATTGAAGAAGTTCGGGATTAACCTCAAATATTCCCTCAATAGACCCCTTTTCTCTAACTATATCTTCGCCTTCCCTGGAGAAAGGATTTAGATACGATATTAAAACCATAATTATCTATTAGTTGAACTATAGATAAAAAATTAACCATATTAAATATAAATAGTTATGAATAATATTTGAATAAAAATTGATACTAGCTAATTTAATGATTAAAATTAGATTTTTCTTTTCATAATTCTTTCTTTATTATAAAAAAAAATAATTATTAAATATTTTCTTATATACCTAATTCAAATGATTTGGTTTAATGTTTTATAAATTCTTAAATTATTTCAATACTTAATACTTGAAATTCTTTCTTTTTTAATCAACTGCATCAGATTTATATAGTAAAATAACTTAAAATAGGATAAATATTTCTAAAATAATTTCTGAATATATTAATCACATATATAAATTTGACATAATATGACCTCCTTTTTATTTGGCCTTTAAAGTCCATTTATTGGTTATATTGATCTTATATTTAATTTGAGACATTAATTTAAATATTTAGTTAATTAGGATATTAAAATCCTTTTTAAACCAATTTTCAGCATATTTAAATCTAATAATTTAAATTCAAATACGGCTCAAATACTAACTACTAAAAATACTAATAATTAATTAAAGAAAATTAATCTGATTAAAATATTAAGCATAGAAACTTAGAGCAAAACGATGTTTTTAACTAAATTTTGCATTAATGGTCGAGAAATATAAATAGAAATATAATAGATTATAAATATCAATAAAATACTAATTATCAAGCTTAATGGGCTTTAGGAGGAATAATATGGGTAAAATATTTATAACCAGCGCACTTCCCTATGCCAATGGACCTACTCATTTAGGCCATTTAAGGTCAACTTATATTCCTGCAGATATTTATGCACGTTTTAACAGGATGAAGGGACATGATGTACTTTTTGTTTGTGCTACTGATGAACATGGTACTCCCATTGCAGTAAAAGCTGAAAAAGAAGGTAAAAAGCCTTTAGAAATAGCTACTAGATACCATGAAATGATCAAAGAAGATTTATTATCTTGTAATATTTCTTTAGATAATTTTTCAAGGACTACTGATCCGGTCCACTATGAACTTTCTCAAAATTTCTTTTTAAATCTTTATAACAAAGGTTTTATTTATGAAAAGGAGATTAAACAGCCTTATTGTGATAAATGTGGCAGATTTTTACCTGATAGATATGTTGAAGGAGTTTGCCCTGATTGTGGGAGTGAAGGGGCGCGAGGAGACCATTGTGAATCATGTGGTAGGCACCTGGAGCCCACCCAACTTCTGGAACCTCAGTGTTTAATTTGTAGCAGTAAACCAGAAATAAGGGAATCAAAACATTATTTTTTTAAATTAAGTCATTTTCAGGATGATGTTCAAGATTGGATAACTAATAATAATGATTTACCCCCAAATGTAAAAAATTATGCACTTCAATGGGTAAAAGAAGGATTGAAAGATTGGATACTAACTCGAGACATGGAATGGGGAGTTCCAGTCCCCTTAGAAGGTGCGGAGGGTAAAATTATTTACGTATGGGGTGAAGCATTTTTAGGTTATCTTTCATCAGCAAAAAAATGGTCTAAAAAGACAAATCATGATTGGATTGAATACTGGGATGAAAATGCAGTTCATTTCATTGGAAAAGACATAATTTACCACCATTCCATATTCTGGCCAGCGCTTTTAATGGCCCATGAATGTACTTTACCAAAAAACATTATCGCTGGAGAATATTTGTCTCTGGAAGGCCAAAAAATGTCTACCAGTAAGAATTGGGTCATATGGACATCTGATTTCTTGAAGGACTTTGATGCTGATATTTTGAGGTACTATTTAACTATAAATGCTCCCTTAAACAAGGACACTGACTTTTCATGGGATGATTTCCAGAGAAGAATAAATGATGAATTGGCCGATGTTTTAGGTAATTTCATGCACCGTACATTTTCGTTTACCAAAAGATTTTTCCAGAATGTTATCCCCGAAACAGAATCGTTCGTGGAAGAAGATTTGGAATTTGAAGAATTAATCAAAAATGCTCCAGTGAAAATTGGAAATTTAATATCTGAATTTAAGTTTAGAGAAGGCTTAGTCGGGATTATTAAAATGGCAAAGGCCGGAAATAAATACTTTAATGACCAGGAACCTTGGAAAACAGTAAAATCCAATCCTGAAAAGGCAGCGAATTGTATCTATCTTTGTAATCAAATGTCTAAAACATTAGGAATTCTTCTAAGGCCTTATATGCCCACTAAATCTTCAGAAATTTTGGAAATATTAAATATTGATGAAAAAATTTTTAATATTGAAAAATGGGATGATGCCGGGATATTTTTAGATTCAGGACATGAAATTAATAAAGCTAAACCTCTTTTTGCCAAGATAGAAGATGATTTCATTGAAAAACAAAAAGAAGATCTTTATAAAAATTTAGGTGCTAATAATAAAGACGTCGAAAGTTCAGAAAAAGCTAAATCTAATATTAACAAGGATAATTCAAATAAAACAGTGGAGACAGATAAAATGGAACAATTAATCAACATCGACGATTTTGCTAAATTAGACTTAAGAATTGGACAGGTAACCAGCGCGGAAGCAGTGGAGGGTTCAAAAAATTTATTAAAACTTAAAGTTGATATTAAAGATAAAGAATTACAAGTGGTTGCTGGTGTGGCCAAAAAATATTCACCTGCAGAAATCCTCAACCAGAAAGTTGTAATATTAGTTAACTTAGAACCAGCAAAACTCTTTGGAATTAAGTCTGAAGGAATGATACTGGCTACTGGTGACAGTTCTAGTCTTTTAACTTCTCAAAATGCCGCCGTTGGTGAAAGAATAAAATGAACGAAACCGTGCTTATTGGTAAGTCCGAGAAATTTTTAGACCGCATTGCGTGGGAAAAAATTGATCTGAGTGAAATTTCAACTTTAGAGAAATTTCTGAAAACTTACCAGTACCTGAAAGAAAACCTGGATGAATTACAGGATTTAAAGGAAAACATGGAATCTCGAGGTTATAAGGCCCCTTATAGGTCCTTGGCTCGTTATGGATCCAGTGCTCCAGGTGAAGTTGTGGTAGAAGAACTTTATGAAGTTAATCGCCACAATCAATATTTCAGGATGAAGGCCGCTGCAAAAAAGAATGTTTTAGACCGGGCAAAATCATCTATATCTTCTCATAAAATTGCTTTAGGACATTTAGAAGATTATGCATCTTTAAAATGCATATCTTGTGGGAAAAGCTTCAGAGTTCATGAATTTAGTGATTTAAATCAAGAGGATAATATTATTAAATGTACTTGTAACTCACCAGATTTTGAATTGGAAGTTAATGAACACCATAGTTCCAGAATAAGTATAATTTCGGAGCTTCCTCTTTCTGGAAATTATATGGTTTTAATGTCACAGTTAACTCCTTTGGGAAGAGATTCATTTAAAATGATAATGAAACTTTTAAAACAGGAAAGAAAAGGTGTTGTAAAAACGGTTTCTCTTGTTATAAAGGTTATGGAATCTGGAAGATGGATTAGGAAGCGTGTTACTCAAGACGCTGATGATAATTTGAATTATGAATCAGAGCTGCGAAAAAAATACGGTCCAAATGTCCGTATTGAGTTTTTACAGTTTCAGCGCAAGAAGCCCACAATTATTAATGATAAACATACTCGTACCGCATTAGCTTTGGCATATGCTCGTTTTTTAGAAAAATTTTTAAAAAAATTCGCTGATGAAATTTTAAATGAGCACCTAAATAATCTAGAAATGGTCGAGCTTTATGATGATCTCTTTTTAAAGGCAGAATCATTTAATCCTATTCTTTGGGAGGCAGATGATACTGTTTCTGAAGCCCGTAAAAGGGAATTTAATAGGCTTCTTATAGATCATGGAATGATGAATGAAAATGAGGAAATTAATTCTAATTTAAAAAAAGACCTCAAGTTAAGGACAGAAATTCAGAAAAATGTTTTTATATTAATCCCCATTACTTTAATTTCATGGGACATACTAAAATATTACTTAATAACTTCTTACGATCGCAGAACAACTTACGCTGGTCCTTTTCCTTATTTAAGATATAATCTTGATCGTAATCAAATCAAGGTTTTTCAAGATTTTG
>CAYUFT010000130.1:1547-4377 GCA_964444115.1 uncultured Methanobacteriaceae archaeon | reverse complement strand
AGTGATGTCTGATTCACGTCAGTGGCGTGAATTCCACTAAAGCTTAAAAAAGCTATACATAATGATAAAACGAAAACTATATTTAATTTTCGCGAAATTTTACCGCCTCCATACCAATGCCACTTTAAAAAGTCCAGATTATTAAAAAAACTTCAATAATAATCATAACGGTCAAATTAAGGTCACAATGATATTATTATATCATTGATGATATGTTATATAAAGATTGTGATTTAAAATCAAGAAAAAGGCCGTATTTGTGCCTATTAAATCAAATGAGACTCAATTTGAGCTTTTTTTATCATGCAATAAGAGAAAAGACTTCATAATACTCTATTTAAATAAATTCTCTCAAGCTAAGGCTTTTTTCAAGAATGGGTTATTCTTGAAGTTTAAATTTAATTTATCTAATTATCGTTATCCGCCCTGCAATAAGACACCTTATTTGATAGAAGTGATAAAGCAATATAATGTAATTTTAAAGAATATTATTTGATTTAAAGATATATTTTTAAAAATAAAGATGTTCTATCAATTTAAATTATTTTATTTAATATCATGAAAAATTTTAGTCTTTTAAGCAAAAAAAGCATTTTCTGTCTATTAATTTTCCATAACTTATTAATAAACAATTTTAATATTTTTAAGAAATTTAAATATTGAATGATTAACAATACTTTGAAAAATTGAAGAAAATAAATCCATGGAAGAAATACAAATTTATTTTAATAAAATTACTATAATCTGAAACTAAGATCAAATTCTCTTTTTGTATTCTGGTTCGTGGAAATGGATAATAAAATTCGTTCCTTTTTCAGGTAATAGTTCAATTTGCCCATCAATTTGCTGAACTAACTCGTTAACCAGTTGCAATCCTAAGGAACTTGTATTCTTAAAATCAATATTTTCAGGAAAACCAATTCCATTATCACTTATTTCCAATTTAAATTGACCATTATCCTGTTTTTCAAGAATTATATTGATTTTTTTATCTGATTTATTTTGGAATGCGTATTTTAAACTATTAGAAACTAATTCATTGATAATCAGTCCCAGTGGCATCACCGTTTCGATACTAAGATTATAATTATTTAAATCCAGGGTAATATCTAAACTACTGCCATCAAAGCCGTAGGCATAGGTAATATCAGCAATTAAATTTTGAACATAATCCGTGAAGTCTATGCTGGATAGATCCTTAGATTGGTACATCCTTTCATGGATTAAGGCCATGGAATGGATACGGTTTTCACTTTCTTTATACTTTTCAAGGATCTCTGGATCATCAATTTCTTCAGATTGTAGGGATAATAAGACCGAGATTATTTGCAAATTATTTTTAACTCGGTGGTGAATCTCTCTTAATAAAATCTCTTTCTCTTTTAAAGATTCTCTAATCTTGTTTCCAGTTTTTTTATGTTCTGTTATATCAATTAATGATATTAAAACTTCATCCGCACCCTTCATGAAACTGAAAGTTGCATAAAAATCACGGATTTCTCCTTCTTTATTAATTAAATGGAATTCATAATTTTTAAAGTCATTAACATTACTTTCAAGATTCAATTGGTAATCCTGGAGTTTAGAATGATCTTTTTTAGCCATCAAATCCTTTAAATTATTATTTTTATCATCTAAATTAAAAATCTCTTTAAAATGAGTATTAGCCAGTAATATATCCATATTTTTATCTAATAAAAGCATAGCAGTTCCCGTATTTTCAAAAATAGTTTTATATCCTTCTCTACTTTTCTTAAGTTCTATATTTGATTTTTCCAGTGATTGTAACATTTTATTAACTGAAGTAGCCAGATTAGCCAGTTCATCATCACCTAAAACTGGGACTCTGCCGGATAAGTCATTACTCTTACCAATATCCCGAACACTGGATGTGATTTTATCTAAACGCCGTAGAAGGTTGCGATCCAGATAATTATAAATCAGAAATGCGGCCACAATTCCCGATATTAATAAAGATAAAGCCAGTAGTAGTGTGCTTCTTTGAGAGCTTTTATATATACTACGAGGCATTTCCACTTTTAAAATTAGGGATGGCCTTCCTGAAGAGCTATGAAGAACACTATATCCGGTTAACAAGTCATTACTCGTAGTTTTTATTATAATGGGTGACTGATTGAGATTAGAATTATTAAATACCTCCAGATCCTTAGAAGAATTAACAGGGGTTATAGATAACTTTGATTTCTCAGGAAGGCTATTACTGGCATAGGTATCCAGATAACGGCCCATGATCATATAACCTGGGGACGGGCCTTCTCCCCCACTTCTTAAAACTGGCTTGGTTACCAGCATTAGTGGTCTTCCATTAATATATATGAATCCAGAGCTTTCTGTGGTATTTTTTTCTTGTAAATAGTGTATGTAATCCTTGGTAACGTTATTTATATTAGAATACATGGGTATTTCTTTTTTAGACTGTAAATCAACTGCTTTTGAAAAAACAATATCTCCTGAATTATTGGTAAAAATTATAAAATTAATTTTTAGTCTGGTGAAAGTATCATTAATTAGACTGCGCTCTTTAAAATTAGTATTATTATTTTTTACAAAATTATAAGCAGCATCATACTGGGACCAGTCATTAGCAGTATTATTTATAGAATCTAAATCATTATTAAGAGAATTGATTGTGTTTTTGAGTACTATGGTGGCATACTGGTTTTCGGTATCCACCGCAGTATTGATGAAAAAAAGTTCTGAAATTATAAAAAAACTTAGAATCAGGGAAAGTAATATTAAGGCCATTATAGCAAGTGTTTTTCCTCGTAATTTAATTTTATTTCCCCCATATTTCTTAGTTTTTTATATC
>CAYUFT010000130.1:0-1447 GCA_964444115.1 uncultured Methanobacteriaceae archaeon | reverse complement strand
AGCTGAGTCCGAGTCTCTGACTTTTCACCCCTTTACACAAATTTTCCAAATTAGGGCTCAGCTTTATTTTTACAATTATTTTAGCTTAGCTTTTTAATTGCATATTTTACTTCAATTTCAATAAATACTAAATACAAGTCTTTTTTTAAAAATTTAAGTACTTAATTATCTTTATTGTAGGAATTATAACTTTTTAATACTTATTTTGCATTGTAGATTTGATTTTAATTATTAAAATAATAACCATGTGATAATAAAAAATAAATAAATTTATATATCTAAACTTTTACATTAAACATTAGTCTTAGTTTATGGGTGAAACCATGAGAAGCTTGTTTAAAAAAAAAGATATTGAAGAATGCCTGCACTGTAAAACAACGGGCCAAAAACTGAAAAGATCATTAGGGCCTTTTCAGTTAATTATAATGGGTATCGGAGCCATAATCGGTGCCGGAATTTTTATAGTGACCGGTATAGGGTCGGCCACATCAGGACCATCATTAATAATTTCATTTATAATAGCGGCCCTGGCCTGTAGTCTCACGGCCCTTTGTTACGCCGAAATGGCCTCTATGATCACGGTTACCGGTGGTATATATACCTATACGCAGGTTACCATGGGAGAAATAGGGGCCTGGATAATCGGATGGACCAGCATACTTCAGTACATAATAGCAGGAGCTTCCGTGGCTATTGGATGGTCATCATATGTGGTAGGATTTCTAGCATCCATGGGAATGGCTTTACCTGTATTTTTAACATCTTCTCCCCTTAATGGATCAGGAATGATTAATTTACCTGCCTTTTTAATTATTATAGTATTAAGCGCTATATTAGTAAAAGGAACTCAAGAAAGTGCTAAGATAAATGCTTTTTTTGTCTTTATTAAGCTGGCGGTGATCCTTCTTTTTGTGGTAGTGGGATACCATTTTATAAATCCTGCCAATTATCATCCCTTTGCTCCTCATGGAATATCTGGAATTTTTCAGGGAGCAGCCATAGTTTTCTTTGCTTACATCGGTTTTGATACCATTGCTTCTGCAGCCGAAGAGACCAAAAATCCACAAAGGGCTCTTCCCATAGGGATTATATGTTCTCTGGCTGTTTGCTCTTTAATTTATATCGTTGTTACGGGAGTGATGAATGGTATGGTAAATTTCAGTTTGTTTGCTCATAGTGAGGCTCCTATAATGCTGGCTTTACAATCAGTAGGGGCCAACTGGGCCACAACCATCATAACCATTGGTGCCATAGCTGGTTTGACCACGGTTATTCTGGTTAATTTATTTGTGGTTCCCCGTCTCATATTTGCCATGTCCCGGGATAAACTGCTTCCTGAGAAATTGACTCATGTTCACAGCAAATTTAACTCTCCAGCAATAAGCATAATCTTGGTGGGAGGAATATCTGCCCTGGTCGCTGCATTTTTGCCTATGGGAGACATATT
>CAYUFT010000129.1:0-4639 GCA_964444115.1 uncultured Methanobacteriaceae archaeon | reverse complement strand
ATCGAATCAAAGAAAAGGCAGCATATATTCTAGGAGATATTAAATCCGAAGAATCTGTTGATTCCTTAATTGCTTGTTTAAATGATGATCACTGGCCTGTTCGTAAGGCAGCTACTCTTTCACTGGGCCGAATTGGAGATAAAAAGGCACTTGATCCAATTATTGGATTGTTGAAAGATAGTTACTGGCATGTTAGAGAAACAGCGGCCCTAGCTTTGGGTGCACTTGGAGATAAACGAGCAGTTGAACCTATAATTGAAGCCTTAAAAGACGGTACTTTGAATGTTAAATGTGAAGTGGTAGATGCCCTGGGCAGTTTAGGGGATCCAAAAGCAGTTATACCATTAACTGAAATTTTAGGAGAGGAAGATTATTTATTAAGGGCATGTACCGTGACTTCTCTGGGTAAAATTGGAGATAATGTGGCCGTGAAAGCCCTGGTTAATTCATTGCATGATGACAGTTATTTTGTGCGGGTAAATGCTACCAATGCCCTGGGAACAATAGGTGACAAAGAGGCACTTCCTTATCTTCAAGAAGCCCTGGAAAATTCAAATGGAGAATCTCATGGATTTGAGATTGCACTCAAAAAAGCGATTGATAGTATATCTAAAAAATCAAAAAAGTAATTAATTTATAATTATTATAATGTTTTATTAATTTTAATTATTTAATTTATAAATCTATTTAGCTAATTTATAGATTTAATAGATTTAATAGAGTTTTTTCCATAATATCCACCGGGGCTTCTTGGCCAGTCCATATTTTAAATGCCTCTGCACCTTGATAAAGTAACATACTTAATCCAGAAACACTTTTAGCCCCTGCTTTTTCAGCTTCCTTTAAAAGAACAGTATCCATAGGATTATAAACTAAATCATTAACCACCAGATCAGAATGCATCATACTTGCATTGGCCAGAGGTGTGTCATTAATATGAGGATACATACCAATAGGAGTGGTGTTAATTAATATGTCTGCCTTTGAAATTTCTTTTTCTAAAATTTCTAAATTACCATAAGACACCTTAGATTCAATCTTAGATTCAATTTCATTTTTTAATTTTAAAGCTTTTTCAGGAGTTCTATTGATAAGAGTAATACTTTCAATTCCTGAAAGAATTAATTGGAAAGCCAATGCCCGGGCCGCTCCACCAGCTCCCACCACGACCACTTTTTTATCTTTTACTGGAATAACTTCTTCTAAGGCCATTACAGCACCAATACCATCAGTATTGTAGCCAGTAATCTTACCATTAGCAAATTTAATAGTATTTACTGCTCCAATTAGTTTTGCAGGTTTATTAATGACATCTAAAAATTCCAGGACACTGGTTTTATGAGGAATAGTTACATTGAGACCTTTGATTCCTAGTGCGCTGGCACCTTTTATGGCTTCACCCAGAACACTGGTTTTAACATTGAAGGGAACATAAGCAAAATCCAGTCCCAAATATTCAAAAGCAGCATTATGCATTGGTGGGGACATGCTATGTTCCACAGGATCTCCAATTAAGCCCACAATATTAGTTTTTCCAGTTATCATATATTCACATTCTCCAATTAGTCCCAGAATTTAATATATTAATATTTCAGATTTACCATTATTAATAATTCGTTGATTATTGATTATTAATATTTATTATTCTATTAATCCACCTATTTTTAGTTGATTTTCTAAAATAATGTTACAATTTATCAATGGACCAATATTTTAAAAGTCCCATCATTAATTAGAGTACCATTAATTATATTAATCAATTTTTAGATAAAATTAGTGTTAGAACTTAAATAAATTTGAACATATAGTTGAATCATATAATTAATTGAGTTAATCTTAGTAAATATTGATTATAAACTAATCCCATATGGATATTTTGGTTTAGTTAGAGTCAATATACCTATTTGATCTAGACCAGATTATAAAAATTAATATGTTTTAGGGGAACTTGAGGGGAGTGTGAAATTTTGCTTGCAAAACAGAGATTTGTTCTGGATACAACTGCTTTTACAGATAATGTATTAAGAGATGACATGGGAAATGGTGATTTGACAAAATCAGTTGATGTAATGCTAGATCTACTGGCCCGATCCAGAATAAAGCTCAATATCAGTTGTCACATGCCTCCAGTAACTTATAAAGAGTTTTCAGATTACATGGCCCGCTATGAATGTCCAGAAGAGGTTATGGTAAAGGCCGAAACCTGGATTGTTAAAAAAACTCCTAATAGATATGATACCCAGATTCCCTCAGAAATTTTCTTTGAATATGTTCAGGACATGCGAGAGAGAATGAATAAAGGAATGAAGACTTCTGAAACAGCAATATGGGAAGCAGCAATGGAATCCATGGTAATGACCTCCCGTGGAGAAGAAAAGAATAAAATAGAAATGGAAATCATTGGAAAAGCCATAAAAGACTTTCGGAAAAAATACCGGGCTGCACTTAGAAAAGGAACCCTGGACAGTGCTCCAGATCTTGATGTACTACTTTTAGCTAAGGAATTAGGTGCTGGTGTTGTAGCTGCCGATGATGGAATTAGGGTATGGGCCGAAAGATTGGGACTTAGATTTTTAAATGCTAATTCATTTCCTAAAATGTTAAAAGAATATTTAAAATATTATGATTAATCAAATACTGATTATTCATTTAAATTAATTAAAATTCTATTCAATAAATTAATAATAAGTTTATTTTAAGGATTATTGTGAATTAGGCTAAATATCCACAATTCCAAACCATATTAATCAAATTATTCTATTAAAAATAATATTTATTGGTAAATATTTTCCTAGGAAATTTATATCCAAATAAACAGCTAAATCATTTATATTCTTTTAAGTTCAAATTGTTTATTGTATTAAAGGAATAAAATTAGAAAAATATTACAAAAATAATTAATTAAAATTATCAAATTTATCCTCTGGAGGAAGAATTTAATGGAATTATCAAAACCGCGAGGAACAAGAGATTTTCTCTTTGAAGAAATGAAACAACGAAAACAAGTAGAATCTACTTTAAAGAAGGTTTTTGAAACTTATGCTTATCAGGAGATAAAAACTCCTTTATTTGAAGATTTGTCACTTTTTACCATGAAATCTGGAGAGGAAATTGTAGATCAACTTTACAACTTTAAAGACAAAAGTGAAAGGGAACTGACGCTTCGCCCTGAAATCACCGCCCCGGTAGCTCGTGTTTTCATGAATGAAATGCAAAAATCTCCAAAACCCATTAAAATGTATTATTATGGAAGCTGTTTCAGATATGAAAGACCGCAAAAAGGAAGATATCGTCAGTTCTGGCAGTTTGGTTGTGAAATGATTGGAGGGAAAACTCCGGAAGCTGATGCAGAAGTCATTGCCCTGGCCTCCCAGTCATTAGAAGAACTGGGCCTGGAAGGATATGAAATCCATGTGGGCCACTTAGGAATTTTAAGAGGCTTATTAAAAGAGGCCCATATTGAAGGAGCAGATCAAGATCAAATAATGGCTTTAATTGATAAAGGAGATGAATATGGTCTTCAAAATTATCTCCATAAAATAGAAATGGATGATAAGACCACGGGTGTCCTTTTAATGATTATTGAAATGAAAGGTGGAACAGAAGTATTAGATAAAGTTAGAGAACAGATTTCTGATAAAAAACTTGTATTAGATGCCCTTGATGAATTTTCAGCCCTTTTAAATACATTAAATGATTTTGGAATTGATAATATTGGAGATAAAGAAAATAACAATGTAGTAATCAATTTAGGAATTGCCAGAGGTTTAGACTATTACTCCGGAATGGTTTTTGAAGTTTATGTCCCGCAATTAGGAGCTCAAAAGCAAATTTGTGGTGGGGGAACCTACAACCTTATTGAAACATTTGGTGGGGAAAAGGTAGAGTCAACTGGTTTTGCCTTTGGATTTGATCGTTTAATGAATGCTCTTATGTTTGAGGAAAAAGTTTCTGATGGAAGTGGAGCTACAGATGTATTTGTAGCACCAATATCCGATACAACAAGATCAAAATCATTTGAAATTGCTCAAGAACTTCGAAGTGCAGGTATTTCTACTGAAGTTGATCTGAGCCGGCGAAAATTCAAAAAAATTCTTTCCTTTGCCAACCACTTAAAAGCTCGATATGTGATATTGGTGGGAGAAAGAGATCTTTTAGAAGGAAATATAACTCTTAAAGACATGGAAACTGGGAATCAAGAGTTTATATCATTAGAAAACATAGTTGAACACATTTCAAAAACACTCTAACTCAGAATAATAGTTACTGTGATAGTTGCTGTAAATAAAAGTTAATTGAGGAGAGGTTATTATTCCATTGAATTTTAAACATAACATAAATGGCCAAAATTTAATCATTGCCATATCTCAGGATTCTGAAACTTCAGAAGTTCTCATGGTTGCTTATATGAATGAAGAAGCCTTGAAAAAAACATTGGAGACTAAAAAGGCCCATTACTGGAGTACATCCCGTAATAAACTCTGGTTAAAGGGCGAAAGTTCGGGTCATGTCCAGTTGGTAGAAGAGGTTAGGGTTGATTGCGATGAGGATGCCATCCTTTTAAAAGTCAAACAAGAGGGAGGGGCCTGTCACACAGGTTACTATTCCTGTTTTTACAGAAAAATTGATTTAGAGGATT
>CAYUFT010000128.1:0-4707 GCA_964444115.1 uncultured Methanobacteriaceae archaeon | reverse complement strand
AATTAAATAATTTAAAACCAGTAAAATATCTTTAATTTAGTTAAAACTTTTTAATAATAGTTTTATTGATTTTAAATCAATTCATTTTAAAATAAATTTAAGTGTTTTTAGAAAGTAATAATGGGCGTGACTATTACTAGAGCAATTGAATTTATATAAAAATAGTTATATCTGAAAAATTACAATTAAATAATTGATATTCAATAGAATCCCTTATTGCTACTGATGATAATATGAAAATTTCACAGCAAAATATGGAATTAATAGAAAAAATAAAAAATTATCGATCTGATAAACAAAAAATGGAAATAATTGCCTTTAAAAATGAAGTTCTTGAAAAACAAAATGAAGAACTCAAAAGTGCTTTAAAGAGGTTTCAATCGGAAAACATCGATCGCAATAAGCTATTAGACGATATAAAAAACCTCAAAGAGAAAAATCGTGCCTTAAAATTAGACTTAAAAAAATCCAAAGAAAAATACGAATTTTTAATAACCTCCCCAAAATCTACTGGTTCAGTTTACGGAGAAATTAGGAATAATCTTAAAAATGCAAAAAAAGAGGTTTTAGTTTGTTCACCATGGATTACTTACTTGTTGGATGAATTTGAAGGTCTAAACAACGAGGTTAAGATAAAAGTAATCACTAATTTCAGATCAGAAGACATAGATAGTGGTATAACGGATATTGATAAAATTCGTGTTTTAAAGGGTATGGGGTCTGAAATCAGGTTTAATAATAATTTACACGCTAAAATAATCATTATAGACTCAAAAGTTGGTATAATCTCATCAGCCAATATGACTAGTAAAGGGATGCGGATTAATTATGAAGCTGGAGTTTTAATAAAAGATAATAAAGAGATTCTAAAGGCTATAGAGTTTTTTAACGGGGTTTGGGATGTTAGTAAATCATTAACTGATGAAATTATATCAAAACACGGAGATTAACTGTGGAAGAATCAACAGTAAGGGGTATTTCTGAAATAGTTTCCCAAGTCAGGATATTTATTAATTCCCAGAAGGAACCAGATATAATAAAAGGAACGATAATCAGAAAATCAAATAGTGATAATCTAATTGAAATTGAACTTTTTAAAAAAGCTTATTTGAATAAAGGTTCTTCAGTTATAGTTAATAATTCACCAGGAATAGTTTTAGAAACAGAATATGAAAAAATATTCCTTAATATGGATTCTAAAGATTCTTTTTTTATAAATGAAGAAGTAGAAGTAGATATTAACCCATTCAGTGTGATTTTAAATTGGCTGGAGAAAACCATTATTAAAATCGAGAATGATCATCTAACTGACCGAAATAAGGAAATTTTGAATTTTTTGGTGGGCCAAGGGACTCCTACTTACAGTAATTATGAAACAAATTTTTTCTCAGATAGTCTTAATGAAAGCCAGAGATTATCAGTCAAGCAAGCTATGAATTCTCGCGATTTTCAGCTTATAATTGGACCACCCGGGACTGGAAAAACCTTTGTTATTAAAGAACTGCTACTTCAGCTGCACCAATTAAATAAAAATGTTTTGGTAACGGCCTGGACGAATATTGCGGTGGATAATATTTTAAGTAGAATTAATGAAATCTCCGAAGATAAGATTTTAAGAATAGGATCTAAAAAGGGGATTAATTCGAAAAATATGAAATATTCTTTATTTAATAGGAGAAAAAAACATCCAGAATGGATAGAAGTGGAAAATATTAAAAAAGAAATAGGGCACCAAAAAAAAGAACTCAGTAAAGTATTTGATTCTTTATCATTAACTCAGAATGAAATAAACAAAATTATTGAACAGAAAAATAATTTCCAAGTGGCGTCTAAAAACATTAAAGAGTCTATTAAAGAATTCAACTTACAAATGAGTAATATTCACGTTAATGATATGGAAAAGGATTCGAAATTAAATGATATTGAAGAAGAAATTGTTTTTCATGATTTAAAAGCAGACAACTACGTTAAACTAGCTAAAATGGTTTTGAATCTGGATGAAATTGAAAAATCGCTCCCTAAAAATGATGAATTTTTTTTGCTGGAGTCCGAATTAAAAAAACTTAAAGGAAAAGGACTAGTAAAAAAAGTAACTTCCATTTTTGATAAAAGTGGATTTAAAGAATATAAATCTGATTTAAATCAAAAAGAATACCATTATGATAAAATGGTGAGGGAATTTAATAATTACTGGGATTTTAAAGATAAATTGGATAATAAATGTCAGGATTTATATCCTCAGGGGCCTGGACAACCAGATGAAGATGCCCGGGATAATTATCTAATTTCTATAGAAAAATTGGAAGAATCAATTCCATTAAAGAAGGAACACTGGAAAAATGAATTAAGTAAAGATGTTAATGAACTTCTTGTGGAATCCTATAAAATTTACATAGACTCCCTGGAAAAAAAATATTATTTATTAAGAGGAGAATACAATTCTCTAAAAGCAGATATATCTCTGAAAATTAATGAAAAAGAGAGATTATTAGATTTAATAGATAACATTAAAATTACTATTTCTAATTTAGAATTTGAAAAAAGGCGTTGCACTAAAATAATTGATAGAGATATATTTGAAAGAGCTAAAATTATTTTTTCAACTGTTATTTCATCAGCAAATCCTTTAATGAAAGAATATTCATCTGATGTAATGATAATGGATGAAGCCAGTCAGGTAGCCAGTTACATGTCCCTTATTCCACTTTTAAAGTGTAATAAATTCATTTTAGTTGGAGATAATAAACAGCTACAACCTATTATAGAATCAATGCTGGATGAAGACCATAATAAGTCCATATTTAATAATTTAATGGAAAAATATCCAGATTCATGCACTTTTCTGGATACTCAATATAGAATGAATGGTTATATTTCTAATTTAGCCAGTAAATTATTTTATGATAATCAATTAAAAACACATCCCCCCATAAGGAACCAGATAATTGATTGCAATTTAAATGAAGCAGTTAACAGCATATTAAATCCATTAGCACCTATTACATTTTTAGACACTTCAAATATTGATTTTTATGAAGATGGAGTGGGTGGGGGCTGTAAAAATACAAAAGAAGCTATGATTGTTAATAATATGGTTTCTTTTCTAATTGAAAGTGGCATCAAATCTGAAGAAATTGGTATAATATCTCCCTATGTAAAGCAAAAAGAGAAAATAAAAGATATTATGGATTATGACGTTGAAGTAGAGACTGTTTACAAGTTTCAGGGAAGGGAAAAAGATATAATAATTATGAGCTTTTGCAAAAGCAAATTAGGAAAATTAAATAAGTATGTAATGCGATTTATAGAACAACCTACTCAGATAAATGTGGCTATTACTCGGGCCCGGAAAAAACTAATTTTAGTAGGTAATATTAATAATTTAAAAGGAAGTGATCTTTTAAATCAGCTTATAAAAAATATTGGGGACGATTTTATCCTACAATGTAATAATGAGCATCTAAAAGATCTTGAAATAAAATTAGAGTCTATAAATGGTAATAAATGATAAACTGGCATTAAAATAAATAAAAATAAAAAAAATATTAAATTTTAATTTTATATTATCTATTAAAATCTATTTTTCCATTAAATTCTTTTAAAACACCTTTATCAATCATATCTTGCAGAACACCATTTATGCGATCAAAGGTCTTTTTACTGGTGGTCTTGAAACCAAAGAGACGTGAAGTTTTAATGACCAGTTCCCTTTCAGGTGTCATGGATTCAAAGTCCAGAACCATCCTAATGGCCTCTTCTATTTCTTCGGCAGAAATGAAGGTAATATCTGGTTTGTAGATTCGCTCCCTTACCGGAATTTTAGAAGTATCATTCAACAGTAAAAAGTCACCACTACGCCTTATATTACCATTGTTTTCGGCCATCTCTACGGCACTGGAGATAATATTGCGTACTTTATTTCCTGCTCTTCTAAGACCACAACCTTCACGAATTCTCCTAACAATCTCTTCATAGTGAATAGGGCCCTCTATAGATACAATTTCACTAACCACTGTGGATACAACAGGAGTAGGACTTTTATAAAGTTCATCAGATGTGGTTAAAGTTGTAGATTCATATGATTGATATGGAATGAGTTTATCTTCTAATTTTGGTGGTGAATCGGGGGTTAATTGTTTAGAATGTTCGGGAGCTGTTTCTTCAGTTTGAATATTTGATTCTTCTAAATCTATTTCCTTAGATGGTTGGTCCATGTCTAAGTCACTAGATGGAATTACTTCCGCATCGGAGTCACTAGAAGAATTAGGGTCATTACTTTTAACATTACCCGTGATATCTGAATCTTCTGAAACTATATCTTCCGAAGGTATATCTTCAACATCAATATTTTCAGAAACTATATCTTCAGGAGGGGCATAACTAGATTGGGCTTCAAAGGAATTATCCAGTTTTGAAGAAGATAATTTTATACCATTCTCCATGAGAACCTCATTTTCAGACTTTTCATCCCTAGTTTCTTCTGCTAATTCAACCCTTGCCATTTCAGATTCGTCAATTTCTTCCCTGGAAACTTCAAGATGTTCTGATTCGGTTTCAATATCTTGAGTTTCTAAGTTAATTGATTCATCAATTTCTTCTATATTCTCTGCTAGATCATTGATTTCTTCTGATTCTTTTTCAAGCTCCGTAGTTGTTTCTATTTCAATAACACCAATGGCATTTAATAGTTTTTTCTGGGTTTCTTCC
>CAYUFT010000127.1:0-4755 GCA_964444115.1 uncultured Methanobacteriaceae archaeon | reverse complement strand
TACATCATAGCAATCAAAGGCATTCCCCAATCATCACAGATTTCAGAGATAGTACCTAATTTAATAAGCATTTCGGGTTCTCGCTCAGAACCCACATTTACATGTACTGAAACTGCATCCGCACCGATTTTTAAAGCCTTTTCAACTGAAGTGACTAAAACTTTATGGTTAGGGTGTGGGCTGAGTCCAGTACTAGCAGATAGGTGAATTATTAAACCAATATCACTCCCATATCCTCTGTGGCCTCTTCCAACCATTCCTTTATGCATTAAAACTGCATTTGCCCCACCTTTTGAGACATCATCAATGGTTTTAGCCATGTCAATAATCCCTGGAACAGGACCTATGGAAGCACCGTGATCCATGGGAACAATTACACTTTTCCCTGTTTTTCGGTCAATAATTCGCTCAATCCTTATTTTTTTTCCTATCATCAACACCCTCCTGATATATCTTTTGTGACCAGTGTTTAAATTCTTTTAGCCTGGGAGGAATTCCTGCATCTCCGCTGGACTCCAACCAACCCTTTTGTGACTTGATAACTTCCTGAGTTTCTGCTGAAAGTGCAAAATCCAGCAGCCCCCTATTGCGGATAATAGTTTTTTCCGGCTTTAATGTGGAAGCCCAAATGAAATATACTTTGAAAGTCGTGTCCGGGTGATAACCACCACCTAAATCAACAGACAGCAAATCACATTTTTTAATTTTTTGAAATACTTCCTCCAATGTTTCATGAAGTCTAGCATCTGCATTAATGAACTCAACATTAGGATAATCTGCCATAACCATTTCCATACTGGATCCAGCCTCTGGACTATTATCAATTGCTATTATTTTACCATCATATGCCAATTCGGCTAGTATACGAGTAGAATTACCAATATGGCATCCTAATTCAACAACAACATCATTTTTTTGGACAATCTGTTGGATATTCTCCCGGTAAACCTTAATATCATATACAATTTTAATCATTGAATCCACATATCTGTTCATTGCCCATAAAATAGCAATAACACGCTTTCTATAATTTGTTATTAGATAAGTAGAGTAATATATAATTTGTTGAACCATTATTAAATAAGTGATGTAAATTGATATTTTTTATTAAATTAATTTTAATAATTGTTATCGATTTTAACTTCAGATTTATATTTTCAAAATATTTGATTAAAGTTAATTTTATTTTTAAAGAAATCAATACCAAATTTTTTTTTATTCTAAAAACCTGACTCCATTAAAATCTATTTTACTTACAATACTGTTTTCAAGACTAGTATCTGGTGTTTTAGATAATGCAAAAGCTGTATTTCCAAGCATAGCCATTGATGCCCCCATGGTTTCTTCATTTAATATTTCAACTAATTCTTTTACATTTTCACTCATCAATGAAGTCTTCTCAGCAAATTCTTTAGACAGTGACATGAATTTTTGAGGGGTGGGATTAGATAATAATTTTTTAAGCATACCCTCACCAGTACGATTAATTATTCTCTGATGAGATGGATTCTGAATAATAGAAGATGTGTCTATATCACCTAAAGTATTTGATATCACGTAAAGAGGCTCGCTGATAATTTTATCAATCTTTCCAAATCCCGGGGGGCCTTCTTTTAATCGGATAACAATTCCACCAGAAGTTTCTGCAATTAAATCACCTAATCCGGTTCCTAGCTCAACTTCAGCTTGATGAGCTACTCCAGAGGCCTCATTAAAAGTCATTTCTAAATTAAAGATATGTGCTAAACCTAATACAGTTCCTAATGCACAAGCAGCAGATGTTCCAAATCCACATCCTATGGGAACCTGTATTTCATGCTCTATTTTAAACCCACTTTGAATAGCAAATTTTTTTTGTAATAATTCAACAGTTTTCAATGTAATAGAATTATTAAAGGATTCTGATTTTCCATTTACAATTACATCCAATTTACTATCTATTTTAGAAGTTTTAATTCGGGTTATGACTCCTTTATTCATTACCACCCCCGCCCCACGGGAACCTTTTTTTAAAGGATTATTGTGATTTATAATTTGAAAAAAGCCAGTAATATGGGAGGGTATAAATATTGAAACTTCCATTTTATCACAATTTTAAAATTTTCATATTTTCAAACAGTATTTGGCCTATTAATATATGATATTAATTATATTAGATTAAACAGATATTATCCAATATTTTGTAAAACTATTATTTTATAAAAATAGATTATTTAGATTATTAATTAAATAATAGTTAGATTAATAAACAAATTTAATATATCAATTAATTTATAAATTATTTATAATTAACATAATCATATTTCATCATATGTTTATTATTTTAATTAAACAATTAGGGGAATTAAAATTACACAAAGAATAGATTTACATATTCACAGTCTTTTTAGTGATGGAGAACTTTTACCATCTGAAATTGCTCGAAGAGCATGTGTTTTAGATCATAAAGCTATTGCCATTACAGACCATGTAGATGCAACCAATATGGATTGTGTGGGCCGCATAATTGATGCTGTACAAGATATAAACGATAATTGGGGCATTACCATTGTTCCAGGCGCTGAAATCACCCATGCTCCTGCAGAAATTATTCCTAAATTGGCTAAAAAAGCTAAAGAATTGGGTGCAGAAGTTATAGTAGTTCACGGGGAAACATTAGTAGAACCAGTTATTGAAGGAACCAACTGGGCTGCTGTAAATTGTCCCGATGTAGACATATTAGCACACCCCGGCCTGATTAGTTATGAAGAAGCCGAAATAGCTAAAGATAATGAGATATATCTTGAAATTAGCTCCAGAAGAGGGCATTCATTGGGAAATGGACATGTTGGAAAAGTTGCTCTGGAAGTAGGAGCTAATTTAGTTATTGATACTGATACTCACTCTCCGGGTGATCTTATTAATTATGAAACAGCGCATAGTTATGGTTTAGGTGCGGGATTACCTGAAAAAGAGGTTAAGAAAGCATTAACTAGTAATCCTGAAAGAATTTTAAAAAATAAAGGTTTAATATGATTAAATAGAAAAAATAATCGTTATAATATATTAATATTTTATTCAATCTAATTTTTCTACTAATCAATTTATATATCTAATTTTAATTCATAAGCAAAATAATTAAATATTTTTTTAATTTAGATACATTCTTTTACAAATTACTTATCTAAGACATCATATTCTAAAATTAAATCGTTACCCAAAATAAAACTCTTTTTTAATTCTAATTTAACGGCATCTGCCATAAAATCAAAGCCCTCACCATCAACCAGAGTTTTGGAATCTTTCCCACCAACCATCATGGGTGCAACACAGACTCTTATTTCATCTATTAAGCCATATTTCAGCATAGAAAAGTTTAATGTGGATCCTCCTTCTAGCATGAGACTATTGATACCTTTAACTTTGAGTTTTTTCATCAATTGTTCCAGATCAACTCTACTCTCGCCGCAAATAATCACTTCTACTTTTTCTCTGAGTTTTTCCACTTTTGTTAATTGTGCTTTCTTTGAAACGGCAATAATTGTAGGTGCATCTTTATTTAAAATACGGGCATTGAATGGTGTGCGTGCTTTACTATCAACCACCACTCTTAGAGGATTATCTGATGGATTAGATGAAACTTTATGCACAGTTAATCTGGGATCATCAGCTAACAGCGTGTTAATGCCCACCATAATAGCATCAGAATCTTTTCTAATTTGATGAACTCTTTTCAAATCTTCTGGGCCTGAAATTTCGGAACTTCCAGTTCTTGTTGCTATTTTCCCATCTAATGTCATGGCAGCATTTAAAATTACATAAGGTCGCAAATAATCACCTGAAATCAAAAATAAATAATAGTTTAATAATAAACTATGGGCATCGTTACATACATACTGCAAAATTTGTTGAATCTGTTGAAGTTTATAATGAACTATGGCCCAGTAATGTTCTGCAAAGACTGCAAAATTTGTTGAATCTGTTGAATAATTGAGTTAATTTCATTAATAATACTTTGAATAGGATCCAAAGTTTTTTTAACTTCATTTGCAGTATTATTAGTGATATTAGAAGCGTTATTCAAAGCTTCATTGGTTTTATTGGTAATATTATCAATTGTTTTTGTAACTGGTTCCGCGTTTACTGCGCTTAAAAAGCTAAACATCAGTAAAATCGTGACTAAAAATATAATTTTATCTTTCATGGTATCCTACCGGTTTTGGTTATAATTAATTTAAATTAAATATATTTATTAGTTCATTTAGCTTTAGAAATATTAAATTTTGTGGTTATATACTTGAATTTTAATATTTTATGAAAAATTATATAGTTTCTTGATAATTAAGAATAAATTTAATGTTTCTAAATCAAATAAATTATAAATCTAATAAAAAAAAGCAATTAGCATTGTTAAAAAACAGATTTTATTACAAAAATAGAAATAGGAGAATATAATGTCTGAACGGTACCAAAAAGGTTTAAAACAGCTTGAAATAATGAATAAAGATTCCTATAAAATTTTAAAAGAGAGTTTGGATGATACTGCTCCAGATTTAGCTAGATTCATAGCTGAATTTGCCTATGGAGACATCTACACACGTGAAGGATTGAATCTGAAAACCAGGGAAATTGCAACAGTAGCTGCACTCACTGCCATGGCCACAGCACCACTTCAATTAAAAAGTCATATACATGGTGCTTTGAATGTTGGTTGTAGTAGAGAAGAAATAATAGAAATTATAATTCAAATGGTTGCATATGCTGGGTTTCCTGCAG
>CAYUFT010000126.1:0-4818 GCA_964444115.1 uncultured Methanobacteriaceae archaeon | reverse complement strand
ACTAGTATTAATTTTTCCAACTAAAACCATTTTCACAATTTCCATGGTTTCTTCATCAGTTATACGTAGTCCTTCAATAAATTTAGGTTCTTTACCCATTTTATTCATGGATCTAGATATTTCTGGACCTCCACCATGTACTACAACCGGCTCCATGCCTACATATTTTAAGAGAACTGTATCTCGAGCTGTAGATTCCATGGCCTTTTCATCAATCATGGCATGGCCACCATACTTTATCATGATCTTTTTTTCGTGGAATTTTTTAATATATGGTAAGGCTTCCACCAAAATATTCACTGTTTTCATTTAGATACCTTCTATAGTGACAATAATAATTTTATTATGAATAATTATTATGAAATTAATTAAATATTAAGACTTCGAATAAAAGTTTAAACACTTTGCATTAGAATATCTTATAATCTATGTTGTGTATTCCGCATTAATTTTTACATAATCATAACTTAAATCACAGCCATAAGCCGTGGCAGAGTACTGGCCTAATCCTAAATCAACAATAATTTTTATATCCTTGCTTTTCATTATAGCTTCCGCATCAGATAGTTCTTTTGTATTTTCAAAGGCCAACACATTACCTTTATCGACTATTTTAACTTGATTTTCAATATCTGAAGAATCTTCCAATACCAATTCGGTTATTGAAAAAGATTTTAATGCTTTTAAAGAAACACTGATAATTTTCTCATCCATTTTGGCCCCAGAATACCCTGCAGCCGCTACGATACGGCCCCAGTTAGGATCTGCACCAAACAATGCGGTTTTAACTAAAGGAGATTTCACAATTGATTTTGCAGTCAATCGAGCATCTTCCATAGAAGTTGCATTTTTAACTTCGACTTCCATGAATTTAGTAGCTCCCTCCCCATCTTTAGCCATCATTTTTGCCAGCATCTGACAAAGGAAATTTAAAGCTTCCTGAAAATTTTCATCAATCTTTCCAGACTTCCCATTGGCCATGATAACTAACATATCATTGGTACTTTCATCGCCATCCACTATAACCATATTAAAACTTTGCTCCACAGCCTCTTTAAGAGCTTTATGGAGTTCTTCAGGTGATGCCTTAACATCAGTGGTTATATAAGAAAGCATGGTCCCCATATTAGGAGCAATCATGCCCGAACCTTTAGTTATACCCCCAATTTTGACAATACTTCCATCTTCAAGAGTAGTTTCTACTGCAAATTGTTTAGAAAATGTATCTGTAGTCATTATGGCCTCTGCAGCTCTTGAAGATCCATCAAATGAATTCTCCAGTGTTTTCAGGGACTCATCAATTAAAGGATTTATTATTTCCATAGGCATTTCCCGACCAATTACTCCTGTGGATCCTACCCCTACATCATTGGAGTCAATTTTTAAAAACTTAGAAACTGTTTTTGCCATTTTAATTGCATTTGAAATACCATTTTCACCAGTAAAACAGTTTGCATTGCCACTATTGGCCACTATTGCTGAGATATGTCCATTTTCAATTGATTTTTTTGTAAGGATAACTGGGGCAGCAACTACTTTATTTGACGTGAATACCGCTGCAGCATTACTTTTTTCATTGAATATGATACCCACACCATATTTTCCTTTTTGTGCCCCAGAAGCCAAAACTCCATCCACAGCACAAACACCACCACTAATAATTTTCATGATAATCCACCAAAATATTTTTAAAACTAAATTAAAATAAAAATAAAAATTAATAAATTCCTTATTTATAAATTTAGTCAATTCATAATATCAAATTTTAAAACATGCTGAATAACTTAAGCATCAATATTTAGAATTCAGATCTAAATAAGAACATTGAGTAATGAAGTACTATTTTAAATAAGAATAATTAGTATGTTATTTAAAATTTTAGCTCATCATAATGCCCAATATATAATATTATTAATTATATGGGCTTTTATTACTATTGTTATTACTATTCCCATTACTACTACTGTTTCCCTTACTATTCCCACTGTTACTACCAGATTTGGTCACATAAACCACTTCGGAATCACTACTCTGAGAATCTTGTGATGGAGAAGTGTTTGAAATTTCTGTAGATTTAGTAGTTGTTGTTGGAAAATCTGAGCTGTTTGACTGACTGTAATTGAGTGAAAAAGGAGAATTGGTATCATTTTGAGAAATACCTATCACTATGCCCACCCCAGAGCCACATCCAAATGCAATCAAGGAAATTATTAAAGCAACAATTATTTTTCCTTCAGTCTCGGGCCTCATACTACCTCCACATTAAATTTTGTAATTATCTCCTTAAAAAGGTTACCTTTAGGTTGTAATTGCGTAGAGTACAGCTAGGAAAATTGCCACTAATCCAAACTGCCAATACCCGATAGTCCAACCGATAAATGTAGCAAAGAATACTAACAAAAATATTAAAAATGCTTTTGATTTTTTGTGCAACACAAAATCCATGATGGATCTTGCAAATTCTGAGGGAATAAAATACCCATAAATTCCATCTGCTACATCAAATACAATTAGTGAACTAGGATTCCACAGTTTAATACCATCAGCAAGCTGAGCTCTTTCACCAGCCTCTCTTCGACTTTTTCCTATACCTGCCCTAATTTTAGCACCATTATTAAGAGCGTGCCATGCAGAATCAATCCCTGCTTTTAGAGCCAAATCTTTTGTAGGGAAATTTGCAATAAGATCGTCTCCACCTTCCCTATAACCTTCAATTTTTCCCTTACATTCTTTTTCAATGAATGCTTTGATATCATTCATTATTTCTACTAAGTGATCTCTGCCCTTTTCATCAATAAATTTAGTAGAATCAATGACATCAATAAAAAGGTAGTTGTCATATAAAAGAGGTTCACCTTTGAGTTTAGAGAATTTTGAAGGGAAAACTACTGCAAATTCTCCTCCAAGTTTAGTAAAACCAACACCCGAAACTTCGCCTATTTCTCTATTTAAATTAATAGATCTTTCAATAGATGCCGCACCAGTCATTCCTACTGCTGCCCTGACACTGATATCCTTATTGTTACCTACCCTAATGAGATCAATAGCCACTCTTATAGCATCATTTTTAGAAAGCAACTTAGCAACAATCTCACTCGTGCTCTGTTCGACAATTGTACCATTTTCTCTTTTAATTATGTCTGCAAATTCCTGAACTATACGACCTTTATTAAAAACTTCCACATACAAATAACGATCACTGCCCATAATAATGTTACTTAAAAGAGCATATTCGTCCACTCGATCCTCCGCAGGCTTTATTTCAATAAATCTTTTGTTATCCGGAATATTTTCTTTCCCCACCTCATTAATAAGGTTTTCAAAAATCTTATTAGTGGTAATATTGGCTTTTTCTATCTCTATAAGCATAGTCTGAGTGTAGTTTATCATTTCCACGTATTCCCGTTCAGTATTGTTCGTGGGATAATATTTAGTGCCTATACTCAGCACTTTATGTTTGAGAAAAAACCCAGATAACGCCCTTAAAAAATAGTCCGATACCATTAATCATTTCCTCCCTTTTCTAAGATTATATCAAACTGTCCTGGTTTTTCCATAAGCATACTTGGTTTTACAGATACTATAGGAAACTTCCAGGTTCCAAGTCTAGCTGCTATGGTACTGGCAATATTCCGGGAGTTCTTTTTTACAAAGGAATAGTCATGATCGTTAATAGTTATGTTCACATTATATGGAGATTCTTCTACAATTTCATCGGAGTATATTATATTTAATTCAAAACTACCAGGCCTGGTGAAAAGATCATTACGAACCGCAACCAATGGAGCGTGATCCAGTTTCAATCTATCACCAACAGTAACTGCAATATTACCTGCATTCTTTACAGCGTCCTTGTAGTCTTTGGGATGTACCAGAACAAATATAATGAAATCACTGGTTTTTTCGGCTTCTTCCACCATGCTCATAACTTTCTCAAAAAGAGGAATCTTCATGAAAAGTCCCTCTAATTTAGGTTCGATACCCTCTTCTTTGCTTTTAGTGATTCTATCAATTGCTTCCTTAGCAATAGCTATCCCACTAAGTTTCTTACCTTTTTTAATTCTGTAAGAGTCCATGTTCTTCTTTTCAAACTGAGAAAGAGTTTCCGAAGAAATTTTTTGCAGAATATTCTTTATTTTCTTTGGTTTGGAAGAGGTTCCAATATCAATTTCACCATCTTTTAAAGTGAATGGTATTCTTCGACTATTAATATCTTGAAATTCATCAAAATACTCTCTAAAGTTATCATTAGAAAGTATTTTAGCATCATCTTCCTCAGCCAATTTCAGAATGTAATGATCGGCCGTGGTTCCAGAAGGGACTTGATGAAACTCACCATCCTGCAAATACTTATTAAAGGATTCTTTATTATCAATTTCATGACGTAGGGATGCATCTGCAATGATTACAGGTTCATAACCCAATTTCTTTAAAGATTCTATTGAACTCAATATATTCTTCAAAAGAGGTTTTTCATCTTTTCCTTTCCCATAATGGGCCACGTTCGATGCATCTATAATAACTTTCAATTAACCACCTATAGCCAACTAATTATAGATATTCTTAACTTAAAATGTAATTTGGAATTAATTTATAAGTATTCATGATTCAATTTTTTATCTAAGAAATGCCTAATTTATAATTTATTTATATTACCAAATATATTATATTAACACCAATCAGTTATTAATTAATCTGATTAGTTAATAATATTATCTGATAATACTGAAATACTCTCTAAATTTAGTTTATAAGTATTCAGATATCAAATATATTATATTAAATTATATAATTAAAATATATAAATAATTAGGGAAA
>CAYUFT010000125.1:0-4822 GCA_964444115.1 uncultured Methanobacteriaceae archaeon | reverse complement strand
AATCCAAAAATAGCAAAATTTGATGTTATATCGATTTATACAATGGCACAAGCCATAGGTATTAAATTCAATCCCAAATCGAGAGAAGGTAGATTATTAGTTGAATCACAGGGAAAACTCGTGGAAGATCGTCTTGAGAAACTGGCCCCAATAGAAAGAAAAGAAGTGGTAAACAGTCTTCTAAATCAGATGATAACCCAGGATAACATTAAATGGACTTCTATGAGTCAACTTTTAGGATCCAAAAAAATTAATTTAACTGATATGATCCTGGATCAAGGGGACGTTGTATTAGAAAAAGAAGATTTTTTAATTAGATTTGAGGATAAAATTGAAGGTAGAGTACCAGAGAAGATGTATGACTTATTAATTGGTGAAAAAATCAAAGAAATGATCATAAGTCGTATGATAATGCAAAAAACAGAAAATTATATCCAGAAAGTTCATGAAATGGCCCCTAAAATTGAAGCACATCCCACATTAATAGAAATTGGAGAACAAATATCTGAAAAAATCAAAGAATTATCGTTTTTTCCTGGGTCTGGAGGTTCTGGTGGCTTTGGAGGAGACATTAAAGCCACTCAATTACAACATGAAGCTTTCCCACCATGTATACAAAAAACTATCGAAGGCGTAGGGTCTGGAAATCGGAACGATGCTATTGTATTATTATTAACATCTTTTTTATCTTATGCTCGATTATATCCTTCCGTTTTTAGAAATGAAGGAACTAGCAAAATTTCAGATATTGATCCAGATCTCCAAATTACGATAAATGAAATAATCCCACTAATATTTGAGGCCGCAGATAACTGTAACCCGCCATTATTTGATGACGATCCTCAAGAAAAATTGAATGTTATTGCCAAACTTGGTTTTGGAGTTAATAAAGATCCTGAATTAAAGCATGAAGGAGAAAGTAAGTGGTACACTCCTATGAGTTGCGATAAAATCAAAATTCATTTATCTTCATTATGTAAACCTGATGCCACTTGTAAAAAAATCGGAAATCCTCTCTCTTATTATAATAGAAAAAGATGGGAACTCCGAAATTCAGGAGATAATATTCCTGCTAAATCCTCAGAATCTGACTCAAGCACAGATGATTAAATAATTTTTAAAATTATAATTGAAAAATACGAATATATCCTAATTAAGATCCCATATAATATTAATCCATATTTTAACGAATTATCAAGATAATTATAGGTGAGGCATATATTTGAACCATCAACATTAGAAGAAAGACGCCGATATTACCGGGACGAATGGAATGTTAATGATCTACCGGATTTTATAAGAAAAGACTTGAGTAAAAGAGAATTTGGTTTTGATCATTTAGGAAGAGGTCCTAATGATAGATATCGGGTTTTTAAAACTACAGATATGCTTAAAAGGTTCATGAGGTATCGATCTCCATTTGCAGCATATTGTTCTGTGGCTTTTTATAATAAACCTCGTAAAAGGGGAGAGTGGTTAAAATCTGAGCTGGTTTTTGACGTTGATGCGAAAGATGTCCCGGTTAGATCTTGCGGCTGTGACAATGTTTGTGAAATTTGTCTGGATGAAGCTAGAGAGATAGTTGCTGGACTTATAGATACATTAAATCAAGATTTAGGCCTAAAAAATATCCACGTAATTTATTCTGGACGAGGTTACCATATTAGAATTCTGGATGAAGCAGCCATGGGATTAGATAGTGAAGGACGATCTCAGGTTCTTAAATATGTAGCTGGTGCTGAGCCTCCTAAAAATAAGTATTTTATGGAAGATGAATCTGGGCAAAAGCCTTATGAACTAGAACATTTCTCCATACCCTTAGGATATCCTGCTGTTTTCACTAAAAGGATTAAATATGCCATTTTACATATGAATGGAACTGAGAAAATGGATGAAGTTAATCCTAAATTAATGAAAGATGTTCTAAAATATCGTGAAATGGTTCAAAAAGATGAATGGGGACTATTCAAAAATAAAATTGGGCCAATAAGATATAGAAATCTGGTTGAAGGAATATCAAAACTCAATATGGGCCTAGTTGATGCTAAAGTGAGTATAGACCTTAAAAGAATTTTAAGAATGCCCACTTCCCTCCATTCTAAGGTAAGTATGCGCTGCATGGAAGTAAAAAATATAGAAACATTTGATCCATTAAAAGAAGCCGTCCCTAAATTTGTTAGTGAGAGAAAAGGATATTGATCAAAGATAATTAATAAAGAACCCCCTAACTAATTAAAAAAGTAATTAATAAATTAAATACTTAAAATACTCTAAATAAAATAATTTAATTTACTCACAAATTTATCTCCACAAATTTTTTCCAGGATTTAAAAAATCATCCAGGAACTCCAAAAGTTCCTTAGAAACATTTTCAGATGATAAAAATTCATTAATATCTGTTATCACATTGTTTTTTAGAATTTCATCTTTAAGATGTTTTCCTATCTTTAGATGATGAATATTTTCAGGCTTTAAGAAAAATTCGATCATTTTATCTGCTTTATTATTTTTTTGGGGAACCTGGACCTTCCAGCGATCATTTTCAACCCAAGCCCCATAGGAGTACTTATCTAAAAATCGTTCTTGATGGAGTTCATCCCATACCATAGGCCCTTCATGAATTTTGTAATGTGGAAGTTCCCATACTCCAAATTCCAGTATTATAATTGCAATATTAGATTCATTGGTCCAGTAGGAACTTTTAAATACTTTGAATCCTTCTAATTCAAGTTTTGAGCTTAATGACATTTCAGTCTTTTTTAATTGAGGATATATGGCATCTGAAGGTATTTTCGGTGGATTGAAGTAGATTAAGAATGTTTTTGTTCCATTATCTGCAAATTCTTCTTTTATTGAGTCTAAATCACTACAATAATTAACAGAATGGAAATATTCCATATTATAATTATTAGTAGTTTTATTAGATTTATTAAAATTAGTAATATTAGCCGAAGAATCTTTTAAAAAATTCCGTGCGGCCACCATAAATTCTGCCATTTTTTGAGTAGTTAATGCCGCCGCAACATTTCGTTTTTTATCTGTAGGATCCACAACAATTAAAGAATCTGTGAAAATATCACCAGTACCATAATTTTCAAGGTCAATTATGAGTCCTTTTTTCCATTGAGAGGCCGCTGACTTTAAAACATTATTAAAAGACCCATACTCCAAAATTAAGAGTTCACATAGATATCCTGCAAACCCACCTACCTTGAATTCTGAACCATATGTTTCAATACCTTCCATGAATTTTTTAAGGATTAAAACATCATCAATCTGGTTTTCTTTTAAATTCTTTTTAATGTAATGAGTATGTAAAATAGTGCGATCTACAGCAGATTTTAGTTGTTCTGCATTCTCAATGAGGTAACATGGAACAAAGTCTACACTGTATCCATTAATATATCCAGTAACATAAGGATGAGACGCATAACGCTCATCTGATTCTCCAAACATGTTTTTTATACACTCATGACCCAGATATAGTCCTTGCTCTTTTAAATCAGCCAGTGGAGTTTCCAGAGGAAAATGTAGGAAAATATCAATATCTGCATTGCCAGAAAGCCATGTATTTTTAGCAACTGAACCAACTAAAATTGCTTCAGTATGAATCCCCTTTTCCTGAGCCAAATTATTAATAAAATCAATCATAGAGTCAGCTAGTGATTCTACTTTTTGTTTTTCAATTTTATTGGGTTTTATTTCATTTAAAAGAGCATCAAAATCCATTATATTCTCCTAATTATATTGAACTTTTTATATATCCTAAGTAAAATTGGCTTTTAATTAATTATTAATTTAATATATAGCCAACCTATATCCAATATTATTTTTAACTATAATTTATTTAGATGATTAATCCTATAAATAATTCTTAGATTATTTTAAAATATTAAAGGAATAATATAATTTGAAAGTAATCTTATACTAAATTAAAAAAAATAAGATTTAAACTGTGAAAAATATTTACAAATTAAATACCTTTAAATCGGTATAAATTGGCCCATCAGGAGTTAGTTCACTCTTTTTAAGAATTAATCTATCTATTGTAGTTTTCCCAACAGTAATATCATTTAGTTCTTCAATTTTTTTTACTAAATCTTCTTTATTTCCAGAACCTTTTAATCTCCCAATTGTGAGATGGGGAACATAGTTTCTTTCCTTTTCAAAGCCTACTTTAACAAATTCGTGATCTAGATCCATTTGCAATTTTGAAAATGAATCAAAATTTTCTGCACCTAACCATAAAACTCGTATATATCTTAAACTAGGAAAAACACCAACTCCATTAATCAAAATCTCAAAAGGTGCAAAATTTTCTACCCTTTTGACAATTATATCATTAACTTTTTCTATTTTTTCTTCATTTATATCTCCAAAAAACTTTAGGGTGAAATGGAGATTTTCAGGTTCTACAAATTTAACTGGAGCATTTATATATTTAAAAATCTCTTGAATTTCCACAATCTTATCAATTAAACTTTCATCTATATCAACAGCTAAAAAAGCTCGCACATCTTGAGAATTAACCATTTGACCACCCTTTGGCAATAAAATATTTAAATTATTTATTCAATATAATAAAATTATTGAAATTATTGCAGATTAACCCTCTGAAATTAAACTCATTATCCTATTTAAACTCTCTTGAGGGGATTCAATTGTATTTAACATGTAGACATCCATTTTTGAAAAGATATCCTTGAAGAAATTCATTCGAAGATTAAATTTTCTTTCATTCCTAATTAATTGGTGAGGATTACAAAAGTCAGTGCTTTTCATGTAATCTAGTGCATCAGAAACATTTAATTTTCTAAAAGGG
>CAYUFT010000124.1:0-4841 GCA_964444115.1 uncultured Methanobacteriaceae archaeon | reverse complement strand
ATTTATCAATTAATAGAAAGATTTAAATATATAAACTTTTACATTATAATTGAGAATAAAAAAATTGATTTTTATAACGAGGTGAATAAGATGTATGATGGATATCTTCAAGGAATGACATCAGAATCCCTTCTAAAAGCATTGAAAGATCTTCCTTTATTAATATTTGCTATAGGTCTTGGAATTTTGTATCTAACTGTCTGTTTAATGGACTGTATTGTTAGCCGCATTCAGTATTACTCAAAATTAAATTTAAATCGTGCTAAACATAGAGTTTTTCAATCAGCAAACCATTAAGCACATTTATCATTAATATAATTATTTTTCAAATCATATTTCTATAGTATTTGCAGCAAAGGTAGATATTCTGATTACTTTGTCGGGATATCTACCTAAATACTTAAAATAAAATAATAATCAATCAATAACTAATTTTAATTAATTTTAGATTACAATTTCCTTTTAATCACTTAATACTGGATTATTATAATTTATTTCATCCAAAAAACAAATAATACCTCATTTTTAATTCATATTCTTTTTAATAAGCCCTCTCTAATAAAATATTATATATTATTTAAAAGTATAATTTATATATTAAAACTTTTAAATCTTTATTTAAGAATTTAGTAAAGAAATTTAAAGATTAATTATAGTAAAGGGGATATCCATGGGATGTATTACAATTTGTATATCAGATGAATTAGAAATTGCCTTTAGGAGAATAGCCAGATTATCATATGGTGAAAAGCAGGGGAAAATGTCAAGAGCCGCTGAAGAAGCATTGTATCAATGGTGCATGCAGAAGATTGAGGAACTTGACGTGGATGAAAAGGATATTTTCGATTGAGGGGGTGTTGTAATGGATAAAAATCAGAATGATTCTCAAAAAATGGATGCAATTTTTGGTGAAGTCGACAAATATCTAAAAGAAAAGGAAGAGTTCATAAAAGAATCCGTAATTGGATCACGCATCCTCAATGAACTGGAAGACTTTAATCTGGATGTAGGATTGAAAAAAACTTACCTCTGCATCAATAAAGAACAGGAAAATGTTTTTGATATACTTACCAAAGTCACAGAACACTTTATTCAAGCATATGGTGGAACAACTATCATTTACCCTAAAGGAGATAGTATTTGTTTGGAATTAATCACACCTAAAAGAGGCGTATAGGTGGAATAATGTCAGAAGTAAAAATCTTAATTGTAGAAGATGAACGCATACTGGCATTGGGCCTGAAAAAGAAACTGGAAAAACTGGGTTTTAAGGTTACAGCCACGGCTTCTACTGGCGAGGATGCCATAAAAAGCGTTAAATCAGATAAACCTGATTTAATATTAATGGACATAGTTCTCAAAGGAGAAATGGATGGAATTGACGCTGCTAAATTAATAATTAGTATGCATAATATTCCAGTTATTTATTTAACTGCCTATGCTGATGATAAAACAATTAATAGGGCTGCTCAGACATATCCTTATGGATACTTGATGAAGCCCTATAAAGAAAGAGAACTTAAGGCCAATATTGACATGGCACTTCACAAGTTCCAGCACGAAAAAGAAAGCATTATGGACTTTGAGGACATTTATGTAGATGTGACCAACTTCATTGATCAAAAGGATGCAAACATTAGCCAGACCATTTTAAATGATTATGGCCTTGCTGGTCCTCTGGATATTGATGTCAGTTTGGAAAAAGTATATGTTTCTGCTGAGCGGAGCAATAAAGATTCTTACGAAGTTTTTTACAAACTTCTGCATCGTTTAATGCCTAAATTTATGGCCTCCGACTCAAAAATACTGGTATATTCTAAGGGAGATAATCTCTGTCTGGAATTTCCTAAAATATAATTTTTTTTCTTTTTTTAGATATTATTCTGGTTTTAATGATAGTGCAATTTTAAGGGTTATTAAGTCTGTAAAGATGCTTTTTTGAGAATATTTTTCAGTAATATGTTAAAATTAATATGAAAATACATAAAAAAAAGGGGTAAAAAAGGGATATTGGTCCCTTTTATTGTTTTTTCTTGGTGCTGATAAATGCTCCGAGTACCATTAGGATAGCTAGTACTATTCCAGTGAGTGGTGTTCCGGTGTTTTGCATTTCCACTGTGTTTACAGAGGTTGTGGTTGCTGCGTTTGCTTGTGGCACTGTGTTTAAATTGAGGGAGTTAACTCCGCTGCTGTTTATGTTGAATGTGTCTGATGCTATTGATGCGCTGAATAGGTTAATTCCTGGTTTTGTGGTCTGTCCTGTGATGTAGAGGTAGGGGTCGCCTACGGTGACGTTGTTGAAGGTCCAGGTTATGGTGTTTCCGTTCTGTGCCCAGTTTCCATCGCCTTTAATTTTGGATATTACAAATCCTTCGGGTAGGGGTATGGTTATGGTTACGTTTTGTGCATTGTCTGGTCCGTTGTTTCCGAGTTTGTAGGTTAAGGTGAATGTTTCACCTACTCGGGGGTTGTTTTTGTTACTTGTTATCTGGATGTAGATGTCTGCTTGGGGTACATAGATAGTTGCGTTGGTTATATTTGTTGTTCCCCTGAGTGTTGCTGTGTTTGTGGTGTTTTTCCCTGCCAATAAACTTGTTATTTCTCCAGTAAGGTTTAAGGTAGCAGTTTCACCAGCGTCAAGGTTAAGTGCCCATATTCCAGAGTTAGGATCATATGTTCCTGTAGAAGGAGTTATTACAACGTTATTAAATCCAGATGGCATTATATCATGTATTAAGATGTTGTTCACAGCGAAGGATCCATGATTTTGAATTATGACTGTGAAGGCAACTGTATCACCAACATTAGGTCGATTATTATCTACGGTCTTGTTAAAGGTTAAAACTTCGTTGATGGTTAGGTATGCCGATTCAATGTTATTGGTGGTGTATCCATCTGCTGTTGCTGTGACTTTCACAGGATTGTATGTTGGATTCACTGCCCCTTCATTAGCTAAGAATGTCACAGGGATTATAGCCCCATTAATGATGTTTACTGTGATTGAATGTTGTCCAGGGTTGGTTAAGCTACCCCAAGGTACTTCCAGGGTTATGAGGCCATCAGGAATGTGCCCTCCAACTAAATTACCACCACCATTGATGTGGTTCAGATCCGCATTAATGGCTGATGTTTCACCATTAGTAATAGTGGTTGGTGTGGCATCAACACTTAAAATAACCCAATTAGTAGGAGGAGTAAGTCCATTTATAAGGTTACTCCAATTTGTGTTAGGTTCGTTAGTTCCCCACCAGTTATTTTCTACATTTGAAGAATAAGCAGTACTATAAATAGCATTGCCATTTAGTGCATTGTTATTGTAGAATCTATTGAAGTTAATTTTAGTGTTATTGTAATAGTCTCTATTGAAGATAGCACCACCATTTTTAAATGCTGTGTTATTGACGAAACTACAACTCATGATATTGCTGGGACAAAGCGTACAGATTGCACCACCACCACGACTATATGTTTCAGTACCATTTGCTGTATTGTTAATGAAGTTGCAACCAATCAAATATAAATCAGCCCCGGCCCAAGCCATTATGGCACCACCTTCTTCTGCACTGTTACCAGTGAAAGTACAATTTTCTACAATAATTCTATCACTAACACAGATAGCTCCACCAAATGTTGCAGTATTATTGGTGAAATTACTGTCGGTTATAGTAAAAATACCTTTTCCACCTTGAAAGATAGCACCACCTAGGCTTTCACCACCTGGCCTATTTGCACTGTTACCTGTGAAAGTGGAGCCCGTTACATTACAAATACCATCCCAAGAGTTGAAGATGGCAGCAGCACCATCTTGTGCCGTGTTGCTGGTGAAGGTACAATTTTTGACTGTTAGATTACCATAATTGCATATAGCACCGTAAGTTGCTGTTGCATTGGTTATGGTAAGATTCTCTAAAATTAACTTCACACCAAGATTAATATTGAATATTTGGTAGGTGTTTGTTCCGCTTATTATGGTTTCGGTCTGGCTTTCACCAATAATAGTCATATTTCTATCAATTGTGATTCCAGTATTATTTACTCCACTGTAGATTCCTTTAGCGATTTTAACTGCCCCGTTGGAAGTTACAGTTCCTGTTGCGTTTTTGATGCTTAGTTTTGGCCCATTTAGACCTCCAGTGTGTGTTGTGCTTTGACCATCCCATGAATCATTTCCAGTGGTATTGTCAACGTAAATTATCCCTGGATCTGCAGAAACAGTGCCTATACCGAAGATCAATGCTAAGCTTAAAAGCAATAAATGAATGAAAATTTTAGTAATCTTTTGTTTTTTTATCATTTTCACCCCCTTTATGCCGAATAATAATTTTCAATAAAATATTGTATCGTTTAGATTATTATTAAATGCTAATATTGGAAGGGAAAAAGAAAAATTTATAAATAATAATTATTAATTGCTTTAAAATGAATTGTCATGTAATTTTATTGAATTAGAAGCATATAAAGTAAGAAAACGCTTTTATTCTACGTTCAAATTCGTATGGGTGTCTCTAAAATGATACATTTCATAAATCAATTTTAATTTGTTAATTGAAATAAATAAAAAAAAGGGGGAAAGGGATTTTTAATCCATTTATTCTATTTGGGGTGCTATAAATCCTCCAAGTATTTCCCAAAGACAATTTC
The DNA here is from genome assembly GCA_964444115.1 of uncultured Methanobacteriaceae archaeon. Lineage (GTDB taxonomy): Archaea > Methanobacteriota > Methanobacteria > Methanobacteriales > Methanobacteriaceae > UBA349. The sequence goes on along the minus strand of CAYUFT010000124.1, from coordinate 200 downwards.
ATTAATATAAAAATTAAAAGATAAATTTCTATCAATTTTTTGATAAATTATATGGGTTATTATATGAATAGGAAAAAATTAAAAAAGCAAATTTTCGTAAAATATATAGCTAATTTTTCTGTATTTCAAGATATATTCAATATACTTAAAAATAATTTAAAAATAAAATATAATAGGCCTGGATTTAAATCCTAACCTAT
>CAYUFT010000123.1:0-4856 GCA_964444115.1 uncultured Methanobacteriaceae archaeon | reverse complement strand
CATATCATATTTCCTTTCTCTTTGTTTGAAAGCTTCTTTGCCACCTTCTAAAATTAAGCTATTATATTCTTTTTTATTTTTAATTTTAATTTGGAAAAACTGCATGGGGATTAGTATACACGACCATATAGGTAAATATAGTCTAATTTATCGAAATATTATCGATACAACCTCTAAAATATCCTGAAACCCACCTAATATTATTTATCTTTTTCTATTTACTAAAAGACGCATGATACTTATATATCTATGAACAATTCTTAATTCAGTGAAAAATTAATAAAGTATCAGAGCCAGGATTTAAAAAGCTGAAAACTGTTGATATTATTAAAATGGAGATATTAAATTGAATAATTTATTAAAAAAATTAGGATGGAATGCCTTTTTTGGTGAACATTTCAGGGAGTATCTAGAGTTATATGAACCCGCAAGGGTCTCAACTGTATATAAAAACGGTTATAAAGTATATACTAAATCTGAAGAGGTCCGTGCAAGAGTTTCAGGTAATTTGCGCCAAAATGGAGAACTTCCCGCAGTAGGGGATTGGGTGGCCATATCAAAAGATGACTTAGGTTCTGTGGTTATACATGTAATTCTACCTCGAAAAAACAAATTTTCCAGGAAAGGAGCGGGGAATGTAACCGAAGAACAGATTATTGTCACGAATATTGACACTGTTTTCATAGTTACCTCATTAAACAAAGATTTTAACTTAAGAAGGATAGAACGATACATTGCTATCGCCAATGAAAACAAAATAGAGCCAGTAGTGGTTCTAAGTAAATTAGATCTTTTCAAAGATGTTGATCAGAAAATAAGAGATGTTCAAGAGATTGCACCTAATACAAAGGTGGTTGCTATTAGTTCTATAGAGAATAAAGGCATAGATCAACTATCACCTTATCTTAAAGATGGTAAAACAGTGTCACTTTTAGGATCCTCGGGAGTGGGCAAATCTACACTTATCAATATTCTTGAAGGTTATGAAAGACAAAATGTCGGTGAAATCAGGGAAAAAGACAGCAGAGGAAGGCATGTCACAACTGAAAGAGAAATGATCCTTTTAGAAAGCGGCGGCTTAATTATAGACAATCCAGGAATGAGGGAACTGCAGTTATGGGATGCTGGAGAAGGATTGATTGATCTTTTCAGTGATATTGTAGAACTTGAGATGCAGTGTAAATTTTCTGATTGCTTGCATGAAACCGAACCTGGTTGTGCCGTTAAAAAAGCCATAAGAGACGGAACACTATCAAATAAAAGACTGGAAAGTTACAGGAAATTACAAAGAGAAATGCTGGCTGTTGAAAGGAAAAAGAACCCTAAACTTGCAGAAAAAAAGAAATGGAAAGATATAAAAAAAATGGCCAAAGAGATTTAAAAAACTAGGAAATGAAATGATTGTATTGAATATCCTATCTTTTATGCTCATTTTAAATTGATCATATCACTACTGCTGACAATTATAATTTTTTTTCCAGATAAACCATGTCAATAAGTTGTACTCCCTCTTCAAACATTGGATGATCATAGTTATCAGTGAAAAAATTCTTGATAACATGTGATTTCTCAAATCCGCAACTTTCATAAAATGACAATATTGAAGGGACATCACCTGTTCCGACTAACATTGTTTTATAGTTGTTTTTATAAAAATCAGAGACGAATTTTATCATTGCCTTGGCATATCCTTTACCTTGATATTTTTCATATGTTGCTATGTTTTTCAATTCACAGGTTTCTCTGTCTATTGCTACAACAACACAAACAGTCTTCAAGTCATCATCAAATAATGCAAACATGTCGCCATTTGCCAAATACCTGTCAATCATATTCTCTTGCTCGTCTGCTAATAGTAACAAGTCAAGGTATTGTTTCTTGTTATCGGTAATCTTTTCTACTCTCATTTTTTTTCTCCTTTCAATAAAACTTGTTACATAAAGAGTTACTCTTTTCCTAACAATTTCTTAATTCTCTATCGAAATTATGTTTATATTCTAAATAGTTTCAATAAAAAAATTTTCTAGAAATAAACAACCATAAGGCAAAATATAGCCAGTCATCTATTTATACTAGAATTCAGTGATGGAATAAAAATAAGTAATATAAAATTTGATAGTGAAAATCCAGAATTCGAATTAAATCTTGGAAATGTATCAAGACTTATTAAGTTATTAAAAATTGAAATCAACTTAGAACATTTGAATAATGGATGTACGATTAGATCTCGATTTTCTTAAAGAGCTAAATGGCAATATAAAAAAAGTCAGCGAAGCTTGGGGTACTGTAGATAAAGATATATGAATTAATTATATTTAAAGAAATATTGAATAAGATTAATTTAATGAAAAAATCTGATATTATAAACGAAAATGACCTGAAAAAAAGAAAAAAATTATTGTTTATCAAATGTTTACTTGAAATACATTATTCGTATTTATCTGTAATTTGTAATTATATAGCTGGGATGACTGATAATTACACGAAAAACGAATACCAAAACCTATATTTAGTTTAATCATTTAATAGTACTTCAAAAACGGAATATCTAATTAATCCTCAACATCTATCCCCAAATCATTCAAACGGGCCCGAATATCATCAGATAGTTCCCATTCTTTCTTTTCCCTTAACTTCTGGCGAACATCCTTAATTATATCCAGTAATTCCCCAGAAATATCCCCACTATCAGACTTAACGGCCAGAGCAAAACCCATAATTTCCCCAAATTCATTAAAGAATGAAATTATATCTTTCAATACTTTTTCTGAAGGAGTTTTATCTTCAAAGGCCTTATTCAATTCTTTAACAAAATTAAATACGTGGGCCAGGGCATCAGGTGTATTGAAGTCATTGTCCATGGATTCCAGGAATTTAGTCCGATAATCCTTTAACAAACCACTGAAATAATCACCATCATCACTTGAATTAAATGAACTACCCAGTAATTCATTAACCTTCTCAACAGTCTTTTGAATTCTCTTCAAACTCTTAGAGGCCTGTTCCAGGGTTTTCTCACTAAAATCAATGGGACTCCTATAGTGAGTAGACAAAACAAAGAATCTGAATACTTGGGGGTCAAATTCTTCCAGTAATTGGCGGATAGTTATAAAGTTCCCAAGAGATTTAGACATTTTCTCCCCAGAAACATTCAAAAAGCCAGTATGCATCCAGTATCTGACCATGGGGCTTTTACCAGATGCAGCTTCCATCTGGGCAATCTCGGCCTCGTGGTGGGGGAATATTAAGTCCAAACCGCCGCCGTGGATATCGTACTGGGACCCGAAGTATTCTTCAGTAATAGCCGTATCTTCAATGTGCCAGCCCGGCCTTCCGGTCCCCCAGGGTGAATCCCAAATTGGTTCTTGATCCTTTTTTTTCCATAGAGCAAAATCACCAGGGTTTTTCTTACTGGAATCTAAATTTACCCGGTGAACATTTAAATCCTCTAAATTACGACGAGAGAGTTTTCCAAAATCTGGAAACTTAGCTTCATCAAAATAAACTCCAGTTTCGGTTTCATAGGCAAAACCTCTTTCCATAAGAGTTTCGATTTGAGCAATAATCTCGGGAACATGATCCAAAGCTCGGGCAAAGAAATTGACGCCATTAACACCTAAAGCAGCCATATCATCCCTATAGCGTTTTTCAAATTTTCGGGCCAGTTCTTTTGGATCAGTATTTGATTCTAAAGCCCTGATAATTATTTTATCATCAATATCAGTTATATTTTGTAAATAAAAGACGGCGAAACCTTTAAATTCTAAATATCTCTTGATAATATCAAAGGAAATATAAGTACGGGCATGACCAATATGAGCATCATCATAAACCGTGGGGCCACAGACAAAGAGTTTGATCCTTTCCTCATGCATTGGTTCAAATTCTTCTTTTTCCCGGCTCATAGTATTATATATTTTCATTGATATTCCTCAATTAATATGATTATTATATTTATTAGTTTACTAAGTCTATTATCTAATTATTATCTATTAGAAAACCTATTGAATTAATAAAATTAAAATAAGGCCAAGATTGGGATTTGAACCCAAGTATCATGGTTTGCAGCCATGCACCTCGCCTCTCGGTCATCTTGGCATGAATTAGAGATTCATTACATATATTATATTTTGATTATAAATTATATAATACTAATTGAATATTTCTAATTGGATTATCAAATCAGCAAATCACCATTAATTATCAGTTATTTTTGAGAATTAACACCAAATAATTTGCGACAAGATTAAGTTAACAATCGTTATATAAATACTTTTCGATGATAAGTTAAATCAATTCCAAAATATTATTATGAAATTTATTCATGATCAAGAATCAAAATATTATTAGTAAAATTAAAAACTCATTAATATTATTAAAACCTTAATAAAGGCTTCTAAAAGATGTAAATGAAATCCAATAATTTCTCAAATTAGCGAAACATTTATAAAGGAAATTAATATAACAATTGTTATATTGTGGTATTCACTAATAAAATAATAAATAACATTAGATTAAAAATCCTGAATTTAAAGTCCAGGGCCTAATTATAATGATAATCCAAAATACTATTCAAAAGAAATAGTGTTTAAGGAAAAATAAATACTCTAGTGAAAATTGCAAACAATATGATAAAATAAAGGAGACTAAAAAAATGAGTGAAGAAAAGAAATACGGATTAAGTACTTTAGGATTACATGTTGGTCAAGAAGAACCAGACCCTGCCACCGGATCAAGGGCCGTGCCCATATACCAAACATCATCATACGTATTTAATGATGCTGATCACGCGGCAAATCTATTTGGTTTGAAAGAATTAGGAAACATATACACCCGTATTATGAACCCTACCAGTG
>CAYUFT010000122.1:0-4957 GCA_964444115.1 uncultured Methanobacteriaceae archaeon | reverse complement strand
CGAAAAATATCCTTAAAAACATCATGGAACTTGCCACCACCGCAGCAAAAACGGCTGCTTTCATTAAAGCATCTGATTCCTTTACTCTAGCCGCCATAGCAGTAACAACTGCAGTACTAGAAACTAATCCCCCTACAACTCCAGTCAGGCCCAGACCGCGTTCAGGACCCACAATTTTCATCAAAATATAACCAGCATAACTTATTCCCGAAATAAATACTACCATGAGCCATATCTGATAAGGATTAAACACCTCCCAGGGGCCCATGGTCTGGTTGGGTAAAAGAGGCAAAATAACAAAGGCAATAATCAAGAATTTTAAGGTATCTGTCATCTCTTTTTGGCTGATTTTTTGCGCTATTTTGTGTAAAAGTGGTTTTAAAGCTAGTAAAGTAGTTATTATAATGGCTAAAATGGGTGCTAGTTTATATCCATCATCCCAGTAGCACATTAATCCCAGAGAAAAAGTTAAAAGAGCTGCTACTTCTGTAGTAAGGCCTACATCCCCATTATATCTAGTGCTGACCCAGTAGCTAAGTCCTACCAAAAATGAAAGTCCCACAAATGCTATTAAATAGAAATAGGTAAATATCTCAGATAGATAGGCCGACAATATACCTAAAAGGGCAATTAAAATGAAAGTTCTTATTCCTGCAAATTCAGTTTCCTTCCTTTTTCGCTCCCTTTCTAGGCCAACCAGTGCACCGATAGCCAGGGCAATAACAAACTTCAGAATTAGTAAAGTATCCATGTTTAATTTATATAAGTTTCAAACATAAAATAATATTTAATGATAATTTTATTAATCTAATTTTAATTACATTTCAAATTAATTATAAAAATAAAAATTATGGTGGTTTCATGAGAAGTGATAACATAAAAAAAGGCATACAAAGAGCCCCTCACAGGTCTCTACTCCGGGCCTGCGGCGTGACTGATGATGACTTTGAAAAACCATTTATAGGTATCGCCAATAGCTACACCGACATAGTACCTGGTCATATTCACCTGAGAGAGTTAGCAGACACAGTTAAAGTTGGAATAGGTCAAGCTGGTGGAGTACCATTTGAATTTAATACTATGGCCATTTGTGATGGAATTGCCATGAATCATGATGGAATGCGTTACTCACTGGCTTCAAGGGAAATAATCGCAGATACTGTGGAAAGCATGGCTCAGGCCCACAGCTTAGATGGGCTGGTTTTAATGCCTACTTGCGATAAAGTAGTTCCAGGTATGCTCATGGCCGCTGCAAGGCTAGATATACCATGTATTGTGGTTACTGGTGGACCTATGATGCCTGGAAAATTTCAAGGAAAGGCTGTAGACCTCATAAATGTCTATGAAGGAGTAGGAGCTGTCAATTCTGGTAAAATGACTGAAGAAGAACTGGGTGAGTTAGAAAGATGTGCCTGTCCTGGAGCAGGATCCTGTGCGGGTTTATTCACTGCCAACACCATGGCCGGTCTCACTGAAGCCCTAGGAATGAGTTTACCAGGATGTGCCACGGCCCATGCTGTTGATTCTAAGAAAATGCGTATTGCAAGATTATCTGGTGCCCGTATAGTAGAAATGGTCAAAGAACAAATATTACCTTCCCAAATAATGACTCAAGACGCATTTAAAACATCAGTGGCTGTTGATTTGGCATTAGGTGGTTCTAGTAACACTGCCTTACACATTCCAGCCATTGCCAGCGAACTGGAAGATAAAGGAGTTAAAGTTGATTTGGAGCTTTTTGATAAAATGAGTAAGGAAATTCCTCACATTGCATCAATATCTCCTGCAGGAGAACATATGATGCTGGACCTTGATAGGGCTGGAGGAATTCCAGCTGTTTTAAAAACCCTGGAAAGCAAGATAAACACTCAAAATCCAACATGCACTGGCCTTTCTATAGAGGAAAATCTGAAAGGAGTGGAAGTACGTGATGAAACAGTTATCAGGCCTCTAGAAAATCCTGTGCATACTGAAGGAGGAATAGCTGTTCTTAAGGGAAATCTTGCACCTAATGGTTCCGTTATCAAGCAAGGTGCCGTTTATGAGAATATGATGGTTCATACTGGGCCGGCCAGAGTATTTAACAGCGAAGATGAATGTGTAGAGGCCATATTTAAGCACCAAATAAAAGAAGGAGACGTTATTGTCATTCGATATGAAGGCCCTAAAGGTGGCCCAGGAATGAGAGAAATGTTAAATCCGACATCCGCCATCGTAGGCATGGGAATAAAATCAGTGGCCCTTATAACAGATGGAAGATTCTCTGGAGGAACTAGAGGCCCTTGTATTGGCCATGTATCACCTGAAGCCATGGCAGATGGGCCTATAGCTGCGGTCAACGACGGAGATATTATAAACATTGACATACCTCAAAGAATTCTAGAAGTAAAACTTTCCGATGATGAAATTCGAGAAAGGGTTGCATCTGCAGCTAAGCCTGAACGCAAACTTAAGGGTTGGCTTGCTAGGTATCAAAAACTGGCCAGTTCTGCAGATAAAGGTGGAATTTTAAGGTAATATCTGCTTAAAATCTAAGAATCTAAAAAATTTGGCAACTAAATTGGGCATAAGTATAATAACAATTTGCATTCAAATGATAAAAAGTGAGCGATATTATTTGAATAAAATTAATAGAATTTTAATATTAATCAATATCTTAAAATTTAAATAAAAATCATTAGGGAAATAATAGGTGTTTAAATGGCTGATAACAATCAAATCAAAGAAATTGCAATTTATATAGCAATTATTATCATTGGAGTAATAGCAGCCCAGCACATGAATGTTGTGGTATCCGGAAGTATGGAACCGGTTTTTTACCGAGGAGACATAGTTCTAGTAGAAAAAGCAAATTTTTTAGGAATCCATGAATTTAACCCAGAAGATGTTAAAAAAGGAGACATTGTAATTTACAATGCCAACTGGTTCCCTGATCCAGTCATTCACCGAGTAGTTGCCATTGGAACAGGTAAAAATGGGACAAAATATTATGTTATCAAAGGAGACAATAATCCCGTGCCAGATCCGGCAGTAGTATATCCCTCGCAAATAACTGCTAGAGTAATAACTATAGGAAATCAACCAATTTTCATTCCTAGAATTGGATATATAACTCTATGGATTAGAGGGTTATGATTAATTTTAAAAGAATAAGGAAAAGCCCTTAATCACATTTTATTCCTTTTTATTTTAAATTAAAATAAAAAAATGGTTTGCTAATTAATTTTTATATAAATTTTTATAATTTCCCATTAAATTAATGTTAATTTTATTAATAAAAGAAATTAAATCATAAAGATGATTTAACTTGAATCAAGATTTATTCTATTAATCAATATTTTTACTAATATTTACCAGGTGTATTCATGTTTGCCTTAATTGAAGAAGAAGCATTAAACTCATTAAAAAAAGCTTTATTAAAGCTTAATTATCCAATTCCCAGCGAAATAAAAATGGAAATACCACCCAATTCCCAAATGGGTGATCTGGCCACTACAATTTCCTTTCAACTGGCCAAAGAGCTGAAAAAATCCCCTATGGAAATAACTGAAAAGATCTTAGATATTCTGGAAACCCCAGAAACATTTCTTAAAGTAGAATCCAAAGGACCATACATAAATTTCTATGTTAATTATCAAAACTTTTCAAAAATAGTTTTAGGCGGAATCGATGAAAATTATGGTCAATTACCATCATTATCCGAAAAAGTGGTTCTGGAACATACATCCGCCAACCCTAATGGGCCATTACACATTGGCCATATACGAAACGCTATTATTGGTGATTCTTTAGCCAGAGTTTTAAAATCAGCAGGTTATGATGTGGAAACTCAATACTATGTTAATGACATGGGCCGTCAAATAGCTATGGTGGTCTGGGGAATCTTAAATCTAGGAAAAAAACTGGAAGAATATGGAAAAGGTGAAAAAAAGGATCACCAAATTGGTAAGCTCTACTTCCAGGTCAACGAAAAGTTAAAAGAAAGTCCAGAATTAAAAGAAGAGATAAATGAACTTATCCGCCAGTACGAAGGTGGAAAAGATGAGGAACTCAATGCTACTTTTAAGTTGGCCGTGGAAAACTGCTTGGAAGGAATGGAAATTACTCTCAAAAGGCTACACGTATATCATGACGACTTTGTATGGGAAGGAAAATTCGTAAGAAATAATAAAGTGTGGGATGTGGTGGAGCGCCTCAAGGAAAGTGGCCACACCAAAACCAGCGAAGTACTCTACTTGGATCTGGAAGAATTCGGCATTGAAAAGGAACTGATACTCACCAGATCTGATGGGACCTCCCTTTATTCCACCCGAGACCTGGCCTACCACTTGGAGAAATCTGAGAAGGGAAATATTGTATTGGATATTTTAGGATCAGACCATAAACTGGCCATTGACCAGATAAGAATTGCTATGGGGATTTTAGGTGGAAAATCACCAGAAGTAATTTTTTATGAATTCATAACCCTACCTGAAGGTTCCATGTCCACCCGAAGAGGCGTGTTTATTTCTGTGGATGATTTAATGGACGAAGCTATTGATAGGGCCATGAATGAAATTAAATCACGACGATCCGATTTAACTGAAGAAGAGGCACAGAAAATCGCCAGAGAAATTGGTATTGGGGCAATAAGATATTACATTGCCCGATTATCTCCAGAAAAGCACATTGTATTTAAATGGGACGAGGCATTAAGTTTTGAGCGGGGATGTGCTTCCATTCAATACGCTCATGCCCGAGCAGGTAAGTTACTAGAAAAATCAGGTTTAGTTAATAACGGGGATCTTAAAGAACTGAAATTAGAAGAAAACTGGGTACTTGATGATGTAGAAATCGACTTAATCCGTACGCTTTCCAAATTCCCTAATATGGTGGAAGAATCTGCCCGAATCAGAAGAGTGCATAATCTGGCCCAGTATGCCCAAGACCTGGCCAGTGCATTTAATAAATTCTACAA
>CAYUFT010000121.1:0-5101 GCA_964444115.1 uncultured Methanobacteriaceae archaeon | reverse complement strand
GGATTTTTATCAATAATCTGGTACTCTTGTTTTACCAGAACTATTTTGTCAGAATCTACATCTTGATAGATAATGGCCCCTGATCCAATGGCGGAATTTATCCCTACTTTTACTCCGGGATTGAAACTGGAGTTAATTCCGGTTTTTACTCCATCACCAAATACTACACCCAATTTTCGTCGGCCAGTATCTACTCTACCATCTTTAACACTCATTTTCACATTTCCATCATCAAAACGAAGATTAGCAATGTTGGTACCAGCAGCAAGATTACATTTTGATCCTATTACTGAATCTCCAATATAAGTAAGGTGATTTACATTTGTATGGTCCATAATAATCGAATTTTTAATTTCCACGGCATTACCTACACTTACCTGATTTCCTAAATATGTATTGCTCCTCAGATAACTATTAGGTCCAATATCACAGTCTTCTCCAATATAAACTGGCCCCTGAATATAGGTACCTGAGCGAATAACACTGTTTTTACCTAAAACAATGATACCTTCAATATTAACTCCTTTTTCTATATGGCCCTCAATTTTTTCTTCTAGATTTGTCAGAAATTCTTCATTAATTTCTAAAAGTTCCCAAGGCCTTCCTACATCTATCCATTTTTTATGAGTAATGAATCCTTTAATACTTTTTCCTTCATCTATTTGCATTTGCAGAGAATCAGTTATTTCATACTCGCCTCGAGGGGAAAGCTCAGTTTCTTCTATTTTAGAGAGAATATCTTGATTAAAAATATAGATACCGGTGTTAATTAGATTACTAGGGGCTTCAGCACGGGGTGGTTTTTCTATGATTTTTGTTATCTGTCCATTTTTAATTTCTACCACACCAAATGGGCTAGGATCTTCCACTTCGGTTAATACCATCATGGTATCGGGAGAGCTGGTCTGATAGTTTTCTATTAATTCCCTTAAAAGTTCTGGATCAAGGATTATGTCTCCATTTAATACTACAAAATCCTTTTTTATAAACTCATGGCAGTGGCCTATAGCATGGGCAGTGCCTAAACGCTCTTTTTGGGTGATGTAATTAATTTGGACACCTAACTTTTCACCATTTTCAAAGTGCTCCTTAACCATTTCTTCATGATAACCGACTATGAGTAGTATCTCAGTTATTCCTGCATCTCGAAGGGCTTCTATATTGTATTGTAGTATGGGTTTTCCACCTACTGGAAGCATGGTTTTGGGCCGGGTTAATGTTAAAGGACGCATTCTGGTCCCTTCTCCGGCTGTAAGAATCACGGCTTGCATAATAATTTCTCCTAAATCACTAAAATGGTATTAAAATAAAATATATCCTTATTAAATCCATTAAATTATTTTTTTAATTATATTTTCTTAATTGGAATATTTAATAGTTGCTAGTTTAAGTTCATGATAAATAATTTAATAAAAATTTGCTAATTTATTTAATATATTCTATTTTTTTTAAACCAGTAAAAAATTAGAATTATAATATAAAAAAGATATGAAAAGTTATTTTAAAATAAAAATTGATTAAGATAGCTAGGAGTATTCTCTTAACTAACCAAAAGTTTTTCTACAAACTCCGTTGAAATTTTACGAATTTCCTCAGCCCTGACATCATTCCTTCCTTCTAAAGTTATGCGTATATATGGTTCAGTACCAGATGGCCTTACCAGTACCCAACTACCATCCTCAAATGAGATTCGAATACCATCTATGTTATTCACATTCGAGGCCTCATTAAAACAATTTTGCAGATTAGACTCAGCACTTTCCATTACCTTATCTTTCTTTTCGTTAGGGCAAGGTAGCTTTTCCCGTATGGTTGGATACTCGGGTATGGATGCTAGCAACTCAGAAAGAGGTCCTTGATCAGAAATCATTTCTACTACCTTCAAAGCAGACAATATTCCATCAGGACACATGCAAAATTCTGGATGTAACCAAGTTCCAGAAGGTTCCCCACCAAAGGAAGCCTTTTGTTTAACAATTTCATGGGCCACATGAACATCTCCTACTTTTGTTCTTATAACACTTCCACCAATGCTTTCTAAAGATTCATCCATACACATGGAAGCATCTACTGTTGTAATTACTGTTCCTCCAGCTCTACGGGATATTAAGGCCAGCAAGTTATCAAAGTCTGCCATTTTACCAGTATTATCAACGGCAACCATTCTATCAGCGTCACCATCATGTGCTATTCCTAAATCTGCTCCAGTAAGTTGCACGGTTTTCATAAGATCTTTTAGATTAGCCTGGTTGGGTTCTGGTTTTCGCCCAGGGAAAAATCCATCTGGTTGAGAATTTAAACTTAAAACTTCACAACCGGCTTTTCTTAAAATAATGGGTGATAAATAGGAAGCTGCGCCGGATCCACAGTCTACCACGACTTTTAGCCCCGGCTTAATGTCCACCAGTCTCAGAAGTTCCTGGATGTAATCTGAAATTAAATCTTTAACTTCTTCTTTTTTACCCAACTCATCCCAATTTTTTTCTAAATAATCTTTTTCGTGAATTATTCGTTCTATTTCAAGTTCCTGCTCAGTGGAATAGGCCATTCCATCAGTGTTCCATAATTTGATTCCATTATCTGGTGAAGGGTTATGTGATGCGGTTATCATAACTCCGGCAGATGCTTTAAGGCGGGAAGCAGCAAATCCTACTACTGGTGTGGGGACCATACCCAAATATTGAACATTACAACCACCTTCCATCAAACCAGCACATAATGCATTTTCCAGCATTTTATTGGATGTTCTAGGATCATAACCGACAACTACATTCCCTTTACCATTTAAATACCTGGAAAGTGCTTTCCCGACATCAAGAGCAAGTTGAGTGTTTATTTTTTTCCCTACATTGCCTCGAATTCCTGAGGTTCCAAAAAGTCTAGGGATGGGATTAATATCCTTTTCTTCTTTTTTTACCCCTTCTTTTTTGGTACTTGTATTGCTGTTTTTAAACACCATATTAAGCCCCGAACTTTTCAGACTTGTTCATCAGGTCCATTAAGATATTCATTATATCAGAACCTCTTATTCGGCATAAACCACCTTTAGTGGCTGACCTTTCATCGAATTTTTCCACATCATCCACTCTTATTTCTGGCCCATTAATTACTAATGGAACCGGGTCCCCGGTGTGGTCCATTACTGAAATAGGGGTGGAATGATCGGCAGTAAGTATGAAGTATGTATCTGGAATTTTCATCACTTCTCCAATCACTGCATCCACTTTTTCTATGAAATCAACTTTTTCTTGGAGGTTTCCATCGTGTCCTGCTTCATCAGCACCATCTATGTTGATTAAAAGGAAATTATATTCATTTGAAGTGTTTTCAATTATACTTTGGCCTATGCTGTCCAGGTCAGTATCCACTCCGCCTGTAGCACCTTTCACTTCAATAATATCCATACCTGCTAACTTCCCAATGCCCATTATAAGGCCAGTTTCAGCTATACATGCAGATTTGAGACCATATTTTTCATTGAATGGCTGTACCTCTGGTACTGCTCCAGCCCCTCGTGGAAGGACTATATTGGCTGGTGGCTCTTCTGCCTTAATTCTTTCTAAATTTAGAGGATGATCCTTTAAAATATTATAAGATTCACTTACGAATTTATTAAGTATTTGGGCTGTTTTTTCAGATTCAGAAGATCCATCAAGACCTACAATTTTTTTAGGAGCCTTTCCTTCTTTTTTAGGATCCGCATCACTAACTTGATCAGATAATCCCCTACCTCTAAGCACTAAAACTGACCGGTGACCTGTGGATTCTTTAAAAATGATCTCAACATCTTCAAATCCTTCTAACTGAATGGAATTCAGACTTGAAGCCAATTGCTCTGTTCTTTCACGTATTCTCCCTGCACGACGGTCTATTATAAGACCTTCTTCATTAGCAGTGGAAAAATTGCATCTAAATGCAATATCTCCCGACATGACTTCTATTCCCACGCCTGCAGCTTCAAATGGTCCTCTACCTGTGTAAACTTGATAAGGATCGTATCCCAGTATTGAAATGTGGGAAGTATCACTTCCGGCCCTTATACCGGGTTTTATAGGATCCATTATTCCATTGATGCCCATTCTTGCCATTTTGTCCATGTTGGGGGTTTCAGCCGCTTCCAGCGGAGTTTTATTATTTAGTTCTTTTAAGGGACGATCTGCCATCCCATCGATTATCATTATTATCCCTTTCATGTTATCAACTCTAAATAAGTGCTTAAACCAGCATAATTCCCAGAAATGCCCCGGTGAGGGTGGCCAGGAGATTAACGTGCTCATTAGTAATATAATTTCTTCTCTCGAAAACTGCTCCCAGTAAACTGTCCATAAAACAGCCTACTGTGCCGGCTATTATGGATATTTTTAAACAAGCAAAGGGATCAGGGAGAATTCCTAATAAATATGCAAATATTCCAATTAGTCCTGCACCTAAAATACCTGCAGCAGTTCCTAAAACAGATATTCCTCCGTCTGTACCCGGAACTACCTTTTTAAGGGTGGTAACTAGACGAGGTGTTTGGGTAACTCCAACTTCGCTGGCCATAGTATCTGCGGTAGCGGTAGCCACTGAACCAATAAATCCACCTACAAAACCGTCGTAATATCCAAATGCAGCCATTACAAAAGGCACGAGCCCATTAGAAATAACGTTTTTTGCAGATCGAGTACCTTCATACACACCAAGTTCTTTTTTATATTGGTGTTTGTATTTAGTTGATACCAGTCCTAAAATAAGAAAAATAAGAATTAAAAGTAGCCAGTTGAAACCGGCAGCTAATATGATTATAAGGCCCATGATAACCATGAAAAGAGATCCCCAAAAGTCAAGAGCCCCTCTAAAGTAAGTAACAAGGCCCATGATTGAGCAAAGGATCACATATCCCCAGTATATCATAACCGGTCCCATTTCATATTTTTATAAGTTTTATTTATATTTATTTAAAAAATAGATTTAATTTGATTTAAATCTATTGTGGCTCTTCTAAGACCTTGGTCTTAATAGTTTCTACTCTCTTTAGAGGGTAGATTTTTTTAGCCTTATGGTAAATTTCAGAAGCTATTTTACCAGTAACTAATCCTTCGATTACTTGTTCAAAGCTCTT
>CAYUFT010000120.1:0-5108 GCA_964444115.1 uncultured Methanobacteriaceae archaeon | reverse complement strand
TTTTTTTTTTATCTCCTAAACCAATTTTATCAGATATACCGGCTTCTTGTAAAATAATGGATTTCACTTCGTTTGTTGGAAAATCCCATTCTATATCTTTTACAATTCCTACTTGATCTCCGGATTCGTCAATTACAGATTTACCAGCCAATTCATTAACAATTTTCATATTTTCACCTTTGATTTTCTGGTTACTTTTGCAGTACCTTTTGACTATTGTTATATTTTTAATAACCGTGATAATTCTATAAATTTTAAAGAATATGTCAATAATACAGTTATAAACGCCTTTAATCAATTTTTGGGGAATAATAACTTATTTAGTGATTAATATAAACAATAGAATACCATCTATAATATAAAACATGAATTGAATAATGATAATTATTAAAAGGATTTTTATGGTTAAAATTATAATATTAATGGATTTTCTTAAATTTTAAAACCCTGATATTATATTTTGTTGAACAATCTCCTATCAATATATTGTTCTTACTAGTTATTAAGTATTTTTAAAAAAAACATAAAAATAATATTTAATTAAAATTAGTAAAATTATAAACCTTTTTAAGGTTCTCTTCTAAGAAGTATGGTTCAAATCCTTCTTTTAGATTGGATATAGCTACTTTAGCAGTACTACCTTGATTTACAATATGGAATGAAGGGCAGAAAACCACAAAACTATTTTCTTCCTTGGTAATAAAAACAGGAACATTCATTTTTTGATTATCAACCATATTTGTATACTCCTATGCAGTACAATTTGCATATTCTATACTATTATTATATTCCTTTTATTAGATTAAGGTTATTAAAAATAAAAAAGAAAAGCATATTTTTGATTCATTGTTTTAAACTCAGTGATATCCAGTTACCTTTTTTAAGTAAGGGATTTTATCTAAAATTAGAAGTGATACCCATGCACAGAGTAAAACAACTATAACTAAAAATGGAATCCATTTAAGGGCGCTATGTTTTAGAATATTAAATCCAGAAACACTAATTATTCCAATGAAGATGTAATGATTTAAATAAATACCATAACTTGATCTACTAATGGAAGCCGTAAATTTTCCCAGGATTCCTTCTTTTAAAAAAGATGAAACTTTATTGGTTATCCAATGGGTATTTTTATGGTTTAAGTATTTAAATACCATGAATATACCAATAACTTGTAAAAATGCCAGAATATCTATATCTAAGTAAGTCTTGGTCTGGAAGATATAATATCTGAGAAGAGCCGGGTCTAATTGGCCATTATATACTAAAAATGTCTTTATAAGGATAGATGAGATGAATAGTACTAATCCAATAATCATTAATTTGTCCGGTGAAACATTGAATTCTTTATTATGCAAGTAATATCCCAATAGAACGTATCCTAATGGGCCGGCAAAGAAGCTTAAATCCAGAAAATACATGGATTGATTAAAATACAAACTTAAGGAATAAAGAATGGATGTTATAAACCATAGAACTAGGAAATATTCCACACCCTTTAATCCCCTATTTTTTACAAAATCATTTATAATAGGCATTACCAGGTAAACACCGATAATCATCCATACATACCATCGACTAGTTAAAAATGTCTCAACAATATAGGGTACGGCTGTAGCCACTGAATTAAAGTAAGAAAACAAATTCTGAGATATAACTCCAATTATTATGGCAATAATCGTCCAGAATATAAAAGGAATCAAAACACGGGGAAACCTTCTTTTGATAAAATCCCATATTTTATAATCTCTGTTTAAAAGTAGAACTCCAGATAACATTAAAAATAGAGGAACTCCAAAGATACCAGTAATACGAAAAAGATAGCGTATATCCCAGTTGAAACTACCTGGTGATGACCAGGCCCATAGATTTGAAACGTGAATAATAATAACGGCCACTATGGCCAGGGCCCTTAGTTGATCCAGATAGAATATTCTTTTTTTAGAAGGACTAGCTTGAGACTGATTATTATTCAATAAGACACATCCCTAGGATTAATGGTTATTAAAATGATTATGATTTAGTAAATTGATTCATTTAAAAAACTTTATTATTATTGTTAAAATGATTAAATTTAAGTTCTTATTACAATAATTCTATTTGGATCATAGGTATTATATTTATTTCTATTTAAAAATCGGTTTAAATGAAATTTGTAAGAATGATTTCCAAATAAAATAAAAAAATAAAAAAAAGTAGGTGTGTAAGGTAATTTTTTACCTTCGTGTTTTGAATTTATAGGTGTATGTTCTTACCAGATTATTTCCAGCATAGTCTTTAACTGCCTTGTAAGGTACATATACCCTGAACCATCTAAGAGCTGGCCTTTTATATCTAGTTTTAATGTAGAGTATGTTTCCTTTGATGTATTTGATTATAGATACTTTTTTACCTGTTTTCAGATTTTTGACATAGATTTTTGACCAGTAGGTACTGGCTTTAATCTTTTCTGAGAATTTAAGGTACAAAGTAGCTGTTCTGGACTGTCCAGTTCTTAGATTTTTTGGATAAGTATAGGTCACTCGGGGAGCCACTTTATCGATTGTATATATGTAGGTGTAGATTGGTGAAGGGTTACCTACTTTATCCAGTGCCAAAAACTTTAGAGTAGTGGTGGCCGTGATAAGAATAGCACCCACATATTTGGCACTATATATACTGGGATTATCTCCATTTGTAGTATAATAAATAGTCCCTTCTTCACTCATTGCTAATGAAACCAGTTTATTCACATTATATAATCCACTTTTGAGATTATTCCAAGCAGTAGGTGCTATTGTATCCACGGTAACTAATAAGTGGGGTGTTTCACTATCAACGGTACCGGATATATCTGCTATGCCGTTTATTGTTCCTCCATTTAAAGTAGCTTGAGCAAGGCCGTTTATGAAGTTGGATGAAGCAATAATATTACCCAAAGTTGTGGAAAATGTGGCCGGTGTTCCATCAGGTATGTGGCCATTGCTAGGCTCATGATAATACAGGTTGGGGTTGTTGGGATCAGTTAATATTCCACTATCATAAAGTAAATTCAAATTTATAGTAGAAAGACTATTTTTAGGTATTATTGTTGGGTTAGCTGTAGCTGTTAAAACCAGCCATGGTGTTACTTCTGTATTTACTACTTTAGATATAGGATCATTATTGGACCCCCACCAGTTATATCGGGCATCAACCGTACCTACATTAACCGTACTCACAAAATTAAAAATATAATCAATCGAATTACCAACAATCCGGTTGAAATTAATATAGGCCGTTCCTTCATAATTGTATAATACTCCACCTTTACTAAAAGCAGTATTATCATATATATCTGAGTTATTAAGAATTAATGTACCCATATAACCATAATGGCCTCCTAAATTGTAAATAGCACCACCCATTCCACCGGAATTCTGATTTATAGTAGAATTTGTAATGGTAAAGGCTGAATTTTGATACATCCCATTATTGTAGATAGCACCACCACCATTGTTACCAATATTATTGTAGAAGTTTGTATGTGAAACAGTTACAGTACCCCCCGAATTGGAGATAGCACCACCAATAGAATTTGCGGTGTTACCTGAGAAACTACCATCAGCCACAGAAAAACTACCCTCCGAATTGTAGATAGCAGCACCATTAGATGCAGTATTACCCGAGAAACTACCATCAGCCACAGAAAAACTACCAAAATTGACGATAGCACCACCAGAATTAGATGCAATATTACCCGAGAAACTACCATTAACCACAGAAAAACTACCAAAATTGACGATAGCACCACCAGAATTAGATGCAATATTACCTGAGAAACTACCATTAATCACAGAAAAACTACCATAATTAGAGATAGCACCACCGCCATTAGATGCAGTATTGCTCGAGAAACTACCATTAATCACAGAAAAACTACCAAAATTGACGATAGCACCACCAGAATTAGATGCAGAGTTACCCGAGAAACTAACATCAGTCACCAAAACAGTACCTCCAGAATTATAGATAGCACCACCAGAATCTGATGACCCATTTTTTAAGGTTAGGTTATTTATGTTCACGGTGGGGGTTCCACTTATGTAAATTATTCTTCTAATTTGCTCTCCATCTATAATAGTCTGATCCTGGCCAGAACCATTAAGTGTCAGGCTTTTACTGATTTCAAGAGATTCTTTATAAGTACCAGGAGCTATTTCTATGGTTCCACCATTATTGATCTTATTTATAGCAGTTTGAATTGTTTTAAGTGGGCCTGTGTTTCCACTGATAAAAATTGGGCTGGTTCCACTCCATAAATCATCACCAGTACCCCCATTTACATATAAATATTCTATTCCCACGCAATTGATTTGTTCTTCATGGTCAATTTGGGCGGATACTGTTGCGGTTCCGGTTCCTTCATCTGCAGTTAATGTGGCAGTAGCTATACCATTGTTGGTTTCTATGTCGATGGTTTTACTACCCACATTTCCTAGGTTGGTGGTGAATCTTACTAATAGCCCATCAGGTAGGTGGCCCATTGAAACTGGGTCAAACTGACTTAAAGTTGTTCCATCATATTCATTATTAAAGCTAGCAATTAGTTGACTGCTTCCACCAGCCAGAATAATATTAGGATCCACATTAAAGGTCATATAGATCCATGGAGAATTTTTAACATTCTCTATCTTTGGTGCAGTATTAGATCCCCACCAGTTATATGCAGCATCCATAATATTTGTGGTCTCAATATCAGCGATATTCCTATAAATTCTATTAAAATTCAGTATAGTATTATCAGAATAACTAACTATTCCTATACCATTCCCTTTTATACTATTACCTGTGATGAAAGTTTCAGAGTTCTTCAAGGCCGTGATTCCATTACCATTATCTATTATATTGTTATTTTCTATGGTTACACCGGTTCCTTCATTAACAATCCCGGTGTTATAAGATCTTTTGATAGTAAAACCAGAGATAACTGCCTTGGTTACCGTAGAATTAATGACAATGATATTGTCCTCAGGATTAACTGGATTTAACTCAGTTACACTAGGGCCACTGCCTCTTAGTTCCACATTACGATTATAGTTAAATACTTAACTTTTTATACTTAGAGGCGTATATATATTTTCATGGCT
>CAYUFT010000119.1:0-5175 GCA_964444115.1 uncultured Methanobacteriaceae archaeon | reverse complement strand
AAATAGGTTAATTAAATAATCACCCAAAACAATACAAATACCCTTTTCATGAGCAGATGCAATATAAATTTGTAAAAAATCCCATAAATTAATGATAAATTTATATAGGAGTATTAATACAGATTATATTACATAAAATGAGGTGATTAAATATGGAATTACCAATTGCTCCAATCGGAAGAATAATAAAAAATGCTGGTGCAGAAAGAGTGAGCGATGACGCTCGAGAAGAATTAGCAAAAGCTCTAGAAGCAAAAGGCGAAGCTATTGCAGCAGAAGCCGTCAAACTAGCAAAACATGCTGGAAGAAAAACTGTAAAAGCTTCTGACATTGAATTAGCAGTTAAAAGACTCTAATTGAGACTAATAACTGCCCTTCTTTTATTTTAAATTTTAATTTTATTTTTAATACTCGTATTTAATCTAAAAAGTTTGAATCTATTTTTTGTGAATTTATAATAAGAATTGATTATTATTATTATTATTATACTAATTTAGTTAATGATCATCTATTTTTAAAATTTCAGAAATTAGTTTATGAACTATCATTGAGATTTAATTTAATCTTAATCAAAATGTTAGTATTAAAATAAAATAGACCTGGTTAAATTATTTAAATAAATAAAATCTCCAGAAAATAAGTTTTTTATATAATTACAATCAATCCTAGTTTTAATTGTTAATTAATGATTCTTAATAGAAAAACTTTATAAGGGATAAATCTCAACCTATGATATGTCTAATTCTCTAGACTAATTTTGGTTTAGAACTTTTTAAATTATGGATAAAAATTTTTATATCAATCAAATACGATTTTTAAAATCACTCTTAATCCATAATTAAGCTGTTAAATCAGCAACTTTTATATATGAATATTGTATAAAAGTACTAATTACAAATCACAGATTTGTGAACTCGCAACATTAAAAAAACAGATTTTTGTTGCGATATTTGCCGATGGATGGTAAATACCAGATGAAAAAGGAGGTAAATAATATGGCAAAAGCAATTTACGTAAAATTCGAAGTACCACAAGAGTTAGCTGACAAAGCTGCAGAAGCATTAGAAATAGCAAGAGACACCGGTAAGGTGGCTAAAGGAACCAATGAGGTTACCAGGGGCGTTGAACGGGGAAGCGAATTATTAGTTTTAGTTGGTGAAGATGTGGAACCGGCAGAAATAGTGGCTCACAGACCAGTACTGGCTGAGGAAAAAGAAATTCCTTACGCATACCTACCTACTAAAGATGAAGTAGGCGGAGCAGCTGGTTTAAACGTCGGAACTGCTTCAGCATGTATCATTGACGCTGGAGAAGGCGAAGACCTTGTTAAAGACGTTGTGGAAAAAATCGAAGAACTCAAGAAATAATATTATTATATAAATAATATTATATTCCAAACTATTTTTACCGAAAAGCAATTAGCTTTTCAATTTAATCTAAAGGTGATTATATGGAAGAAGGAACTCCAGCGGAAATAATTGAGGTCCTAAAACGAACTGGAATGACTGGTGAAGTCATGCAAGTTAAATGCAGGATTCTGGATGGAAGAGATAAGGGCAGAATACTTACCCGTAATATTATGGGACCTATTCGCGAAGGTGACGTTTTAATGTTACTAGACACCATTCGAGAAGCCAAGGAGATTAGAACTCCTTAATCTTACCAAGGAAAGGTGTTGTGCATGAGAGTATGTTCATTCTGTAAAAAGGACATGGAAGAAGGGACTGGATCCATGTATGTTAAAAAAGATGGTACAGTATACTTTTTTTGTGGAAGCAAATGCGAAAAGAATATGATTAAACTTGGAAGAGTTCCAAGAAAAGTCAAATGGGTTAAAGAATGATGGAAAAAAGTTTCGTTATGATGAAACCCGATGCTGTCCAACGACGGTTAATGGGACAAGTATTAAGTAGATTTGAAGAAAAAGGACTCCAAATTGTTGCTGCTAAATTAATGCATATTAGTGAAGATCTTGCTAAAGAGCATTATGGTGAACACAGTGAGAAACCTTTCTTCGGTGGTTTAGTAGAGTATATCACCTCTTCTGCAGTATTAGCTATGGTAATTCAAGGCGATGACTGCATCAGTTTAATTAGGAAAATGGTTGGTGCAACCAATCCAAAAGAAGCTGATTTAGGAACAATAAGAGGAGATTTTGCTCTGGATATGGGTAGAAACATTATACACGCTTCAGATTCTCCACAATCAGCAGAAAGAGAAATTGCTCTGTTCTTTGATGAGACTGAAATCGTAGAATATGAAATGCCTGATACTAACTTAATCTACGAATAATAACCCCATTTTTCTCTTCTTTGAATAATACATTAAATATTAAGTGATTATATTGCAAATATTAGAATATAATATGTGAATTTATAAAATAAATTCAAAATATTCGTTCTTAAATTAATTAGCAGTATTATAATCAGCATATATAATTTAATATTCCATTGATTAAACTATTAATCAATATCTGAAACAATATTAAATGAAACCATTGAATATCCGAGATTCTACCATGAAAATTAGATCACCTATTGTATCAGTACTGGGTCATGTAGACCATGGTAAAACCACTTTACTGGATTTTATTAGAGGCAGTGCTATTGCAAGCAAAGAAGCTGGAGGAATTACCCAGCACATCGGAGCGACAGAAATACCAATGGAAATCATTGAAAACATATGTGGAGACTTTTTAAATAAACTCTCCATCAAAGATACCCTACCCGGACTATTTTTTATTGATACACCAGGACATGAAGCATTTACCACTCTTAGAAAAAGAGGTGGGGCTCTGGCAGATTTAGCTATTTTAATTGTTGATATGAAAGAAGGTTTTAAACCTCAAACTTATGAGGCCCTGAATATACTTAAAATGTATAAAACTCCATTTATTGTCGCTGCTAACAAAATAGACAGGACTTATGGATGGCAAGTTCATGAAGGTGCTTCATTTATGGAAACATTTTCAAAACAATCCAGTAATATTCAACAAACCCTTGAAACCAGTTTATATGAATTGGTGGGAATTCTTCATAATGAAGGATTTGAATCAGAAAGATTTGATAGAGTTACTGATTTCGCTTCTCAGGTTAGTATCATTCCAATAAGTGCCAAAACTGGTGAAGGCATACCTGAGCTTCTTACTATGCTCATGGGACTGGCCCAGCAATATTTGCAGGAACAGTTACAAATTGAAACCGATGCACCAGCCAAAGGAACCATATTGGAAGTTAAAGAAGAAGTCGGACTAGGATTAACTATTGATGCGGTCATATATGATGGAATTATTAAAAAGAATGATAATATTGCACTTATGGTCACTGATGACGTTATTACCACTAAAATCAGGTCTCTTTTAAAGCCTTTACCTCTCGAAGAAATAAGGGAAGCTAAAAAGAGATTCCAAAAAGTTGACGAAGTTGTGGCAGCTGCGGGTATAAAAATTGTAGCTCCTAACATTGAAAACGTTGTGGCTGGATCTCCTTTACGTGTTTCCAGGGGAGATTTAGATAATGTTCGTCAAGAAATGCTTAGTGAAATTGATGATATTAAAATTGACACTGAAGAAACTGGTGTTCTGGTAAAAGCAGATACATTAGGATCTTTAGAAGCCTTAGTAAATTTACTAAAAGATATAGACATTCCCATAAGAATAGCTGACATTGGTGATGTTTCCCGTCGAGATGTGGTGGATGCAGACATTGTTCAAAAAGAAGATGTTCTTCATGGAGTGATTATTGCCTTTAATGTGAAAATCCTACCATCCGCAGCGGCAGAAATAAAAAATTCCGATGTGAAAGTATTTGCAGGTAATGTAATATATCAAATTACTGAAGATTATCAAGCATGGATTAAATCTATTGAAGAGAAGAGAAAGAAAGAATGGCTGGATGCCATTATCAAACCTGCAAAGATACGAATTATACCCAAATTAGTATTTAGGCAAAGTAAACCCGCTATTGCAGGAATTGAAGTTTTAAGTGGAACTGTGAAACAGGGTGCCACCCTTATTCGAGAAGATGGTGGGATTGTGGGTAAGGTAGAAAGTATGCAGGATAAGGGAGATAATAAAAAATCTACTCCTCGTGGTCAAAAAGTGGCCATGGCCATTAAAAACGCTATCCATGGAAAAGACTTTGAAGAGGGTGATGTTCTTTATGTGGACATTCCTGAGAAGCACTTCCGTATACTGGAAACAGAACTTAAGGACAAGTTAAGTGAAGATGAATATGAAACTCTTCATGAAACTCTGGATATAAAAAGGAAAGAAGAACCGGATTGGGGAATGCAACCGGCTTTCTAATATAAACGATAATATATATTAATATTATAAATTAAAAGAGAAGAAATAAGAAGGAGGAGAGAATTTGGCATTTAAAGTAGTAGTTTCAGAAAAAGAAAAAAGTCTACAAGTAGAAGTTGACGCTGTTCAATCCAAAAAATTAGTGGGTTTAACCCTTGGAGAAGAATTTGATGGTTCTTTGATAGGCTTACAAGGATACACCTTAAAGATTACTGGTGGAAGCGATAAAAATGGTTTCCCAATGAAAAAAGATGTTAGTGGTCCTAGAAGAATCAGAAGTTTATTATCTGGTGGAATTGGATACAATCCAACTCGTGATGGTGAAAGAAGAAGGAAAACCGTCAGAGGAAATACCATATCCGATGATATCGTTCAAATAAGCACAATAGTTGCTAAGACTGGTGAAAAACCTTTGGACGAGATTTTAGGTTCTTCTGAAGAAGAATAAAATTCTTCTTATTAATTATTAAATAAATGAAGATAATTTTTAGATCTTTATTTGTTGATATAATGGGAAGAATAGATATACTTCAAAAAATAATATTTAATAACATTAAAAAAAAAATAATTAAATATTATTCATATAATTAATATACTTTTTAAAACAGAATTAATTAAAAATTATAGGTGTAATCTGTGAAAATACAGTCGGAGATTAACATAGGGCTAGTGGGTCACGTGGACCATGGTAAGACCACACTTACCAAGGCATTGTCTGGAATTTGGACCGATACCCACAGCGAGGAAACAAAAAGGGGTATTTCTATCCGTTTAGGATATGATGACATTACTTTCCGTAAATGTGCGGAATGTGCGGAACCCCAATGCTATACTACTGCACTGGTTTGTGAACAATGTGGAAAGGAAAC
>CAYUFT010000118.1:0-5200 GCA_964444115.1 uncultured Methanobacteriaceae archaeon | reverse complement strand
ACTTATTTTTGACCACTGATCGTTATGTTTTATTTTAAACTTGGGTTTCTTGTTCTAATATAGTCCAGCTAATTTTTTGTCATCCTATTGTACTAAAGTTGATCTAAATATGTCTTTTTTACATTCCTAACTTCCGCCACCGAGGACCATATCGGCACAAGCTATTATTTTTATAGCAACTATTATTCCAATGATAATTTTGGTATCCATATTTTATCACCTCACTCTAACCTTATCCTACAAGCATATAAAGGTTACTATTTAGTGTACTAATAATCACTTTTAGTGAACATTTCTCTTTTTGGAGCATTTTTAGAGGATTAAAATAAAAAATGAGTTCCTAATCTATGAACAATACTACGCTAAAAGCATTAAAGTTAAATAATCCTTTGATAAATATAAGACGTCATTATGATAACTGAGGAAGTATTAAAGGATATATTCAAACCCAATAATCTCAAGTGGAGGACCGCTATAACAAAGGTAGAACCTAATAGGCTCCTAACCAGAGGCCATCTACAAGAAGATTTGATAGGAAATACATCCTTTGCAGAAATGATATATCTCTTAATTAATGGAGAAGAACCTTCAAAAAACGAATCAAAAATGCTGGAAGCCATATTGGTATCCTTCTGTGACCATGGAGTAACACCCCCTAGCACACAGTCCGCGAGATTAATGGCTTCGGCAGGATCTCCTATGCATGCGTGTTTAGCTGGTGGTTTACTTGCTTTTGGAGAAAATCATGCAGGAGCCATTGAAAAATCCATGAAAGTCCTTCAAAAAGGTATAAATAAAACTAGATCCGACATGGACATTGATAGTATGGCAGAAATCATGGTTGATTACTTCAAGAAAAGAGAAGAAAAAATTCCAGGATTTGGACACCGATATCATGATGAAGATCCTAGAGCACCAAGACTTATGGAACTGGCCCAAGAATATGAATGTTTAGGTAGGCACACTGAACTGGTCCTATCCATTGAAAATCTACTTTTCGAGTCCAAAGGTATTCGAATGAATATAGACGGTGCTAATGCAGGAATTTTATCTGATCTTGGGTTTGATTGGAGATTAGGAAGTGGAATGTTTATGATAGGAAGGCTTCCAGGAATAATGGCCCATGTACATGAAGAGGTCACTAGGGAGTCACCATTTAGAAAAGTTTTTGAAATGGATGAAATTTATTATGATGGTAAAGAATGAAAATATAGAGAATAATTTGATTATTAATGAATTTATTATGAATTTAATTATATTTTAATTTTTAATTATTTTAGTATTTATTAGCATAACTAGCTAATTTAATCCAGATTAACTTATTTTAATAATAATGACCGATAATATATTTATTAATACACTTAACTACCAGCATCAACTCTACTTAATCAATAATTTGATGATTTGAAATACGAGGAGATATTATGGAAGAAAAATATGAACAAGCTAAAAAAAGAGTAAAACAACTTAAAGCCTTTTACAACCATCTTTTGATTTATGTAATAATTAATGCCCTTCTTTTTGTAATCAACTTTGTTTTTTCGCCCGGCAGCTGGTGGTTTTACTGGGTCACTATATTCTGGGGAATTGCGGTTCTATGGCAGGGAATAGAAATTTTATCAAGAAACAGATTCCTAGGAAAAGATTGGGAAGATAAAAAAATTAAAGAGTACATGGAAAAAGAAGAAATGGAAAAAAAAGAAGAATAATTTTAAAATAACAATGAAAATTATAATTTAATTTTAATAATTATTCTATTTTCAATACGAATCAATCTGATTTAACTTTTTTTGTTAAAAATATTTCATTCCTTGTTATTTGAACCATAAGACTGCCTTTTCTCTCTAAATCTTTCCGGAGTGGTAGTTCTAGGAATATTACGGTAGTATTCAACTGCAGTATCTACTATTTCAATTGAAATATCTCCAATTCTTTCAAATGCTTTAACAACACGTGAAAGGGAGATATAATATGTTGAGCGGTCCTTATCCTCAAATGGAGTTTCTGCCATTTGGGTGGCTATGCAATTAAGGGCCTTCTTTTGAAGAGCATGCATTTTTTCTTCATAATCCATAATATCATTTTTTAATTCTAATCGTTCGTTAATAAAAGATTCCATGGACCAGCTGACCATTTTACGGGCCGTTTGATACATATCTTCCAGATATTTGAGCATTTCCGGATCAACTTCATATGCTTCTTTTAAAGTGAAATTAGCTATAATACCTGAATGATCACCAATACGTTCTAAATCATAAGCTATTTCACTAAAAACCATAGTTTTACTAAATTCAGAGTAAGGGTTTATGGCCATAGCTGTATCAACAGAAGATCTGACTTTTTCATGCATATTATTAGTAGTATAATCCATTTTAAGGGCTTCATTAGCCATTCCAACGTTGTAATTAGAAAATGCATTGAAGGATTTTTCCAGCTGCTGACATACATGTTCTGCCATGTTTTTTAATATATCTTTAATGACAAAACTTCCAGCATATTCTCGAGAGGTACGTTCCTCATCAAACATCTCTGAAAACTCATTAAATTTTTGAATGTCTAGAATATAGGCCCTTCTTACCACCCCTTTTTTTACCATTGGTTGAAGAAGTTTGGTTACATATCTACGAGTTATTCCTAATTTATCTGCAATTTCATCTTGTGTTGCTGGATTTTCATACAGTATAATATCTAGTATAGACTTAAGTGTAGTGTTTTTAGTCTTTTTATTCATGATATCCCTATTATTTGATTAAATATTGTTAAAATTATTTTTATTAAATTTTTAAGAAATGAAAATGATATTGACTATAATTGGTCCAATATTAGTGCTGCTTCTGCCAAACAGCTAATTATTCATTAATCTATTTCAGCCATTCATCTAGGCTTTTTTCTTTTATATTTTCTTTATCATTAAGATCAATTTCATCATCTTTCTGCCTAATTAATGATATAGATTCTTTTAAAATGGCAAAAATTACATAAATAAGCACAAATATGACCATTGAAGATATTAAATCATCAAATCGAGTGTATATGCCATAGTATAGATCCACCAAAGGAGAATGCACATCTATGAATCCCCGAAGTAGCACTATTATACCTAAACCAGAAATTATAAACCCATATCGTTTTTTAACAAATTCCGACTGTAAAATAGGGTAAATTCCCATTATTATTAAGCCAATTCCAATTGATCTAAATAGATTCCATCCTGTGGCACCTTCTAGAAAATAGAAAATTTGTTCTGATCGCCAATAGATGGGGGCCATGAAATATATAATTTCTATTCCTAGAATTAAGAGAAGGGGTAATGTATATACAATACTGGATTCAATTTTTTGAGTTTTAACTTTTTCTAACGGATTTCGAATGAAATGAGACATGAATTGATAGAGCACAGACCCTAAAACTGCACCTATGACTGTCCCCCCGATTCCCAGTTGGATGGTAGTGTAAGCAACAATTCCGGAGATAATCCCGGCCATAAATATATCAAATGTCTTGGACATGTTATCACTAATAAAGTTTCATCTCGAATTAAATTTTATAAACTATGTAATTCTAAGTTAATTTTTACTTTAGATTAATAATCAAATTTAATCATATATATCTGTTCAATTTTATCTAATTTATATATTCGTATATAGCCTACTTATTTTTGCTATTTGAGAACTAAATAAATAACTGATAAATCAATTATTGATTTCATGATTTAGTAAATATATGAAAATACAATACAATTCAGAGTATTTCTGAATTTAAGTGAATATAATTGTTAAAAGTTAATAAAGAAAGATAATAATAAATAAATGGTAATCACCAAGTGATTAATCAGTTTAATCCTGATTTAAAAGATGATTATAAGAACAAACAACATATTCCTCTTGTTCTAATCTAACAGAATAATTAGCCATTTCCCTTTTGGCACCAGTTTCAGTATTTATTAAATCCACATGAATATCATTATCATGAATGAGCAGTTGATTGTGGGAAGGAAAAGTATTGCCCCTTAGTTTGCGAGTAGTAGCAGTTCCCGAATTAAGAACTACCATTTTTTCTATCATCCAGACGTTTGGAACATGTTTATGCCCATTAAGCACAAAATCAACACCACATTCACTGAATACTCTTAATAAATCACCCGAATCCAATAATATATTTCTTTCACGGCCAGTTTGAGGAATAGGAAGTAAATGGTGATGAAAGGTCACTATTTTACATAAATCATTGGGGAGTTTTTCCATTTCTTTTTTCAGCCAGTTCAGCTGATCAATTCCAATCTGCCCATCATTAATATCCGGTTCAGATGAATCAAGGCCAAAAATTGCAAATCCGCAGGATTTATCAATATGCGTAAATTTTCGGTGACCAATAAGTTTTTCAAAATGAATTAAACCAACATTCCTAGCATCATGATTTCCAGGTATAGTATAGGTATCAGTTATAGACCTTAATTCATCTACAAACTCCGATGCTTCTTCATATTCATGAGCGTATCCCTCAGTAGTTAAATCCCCAGAAACTATAATAAGATCCGGATTTTCTTCTTTTAGTTGATTTAAAAGATTATTTTTTAAGTGTTGAGAGAAATTTTTCTCACCAAAATGAATATCCGAAATTTGAGCTATTTTCTTTTCCATAAACATCACCTTAGGATTAGTTATATTAAATAATTAAACTATGGATAAATCTTTTAACTAAAAGTTATTTCTTTTTAATCTATAATTTTTATCATTCAAATTGAATATTTTAATCATTGATATCGGATTATCTAAAATGAATAAAGTTTTAATTATCTAATTATTAAAAGATAATGAATAAAATTATAAAATTACTAAAATTGTGAAATAAAAAACTAATAGAAAACTAATTAAAGCCTTAGGGGGGATTTGAACCCCCGGCCTATGCCTTACCAAGGCATCGCTCTACCCCTGAGCCACTAAGGCAATAATGAAACAATTTATATGAATAAAAACAATAAGGGGTTTTCATTCATTTATTAATTATGAACATATATATTTTACTATTATTATCAATTAATTATTGCACAAATAGCTAGAAATTGACTGAAATCAATAGTTAAACTTTGATTTAAATTATTAAAGTGCAGGGGAAGGGATTCGAACCCTCGAAGGCCTACGCCAGAGGATCTTAAGTCCTCCCCCTTTGGCCGCTCGGGCACCCCTGCATACTATCGTAA
>CAYUFT010000117.1:0-5291 GCA_964444115.1 uncultured Methanobacteriaceae archaeon | reverse complement strand
AAAAATATCAGGAAGCTGTGCAAGAATTCGTAAGAAGAATAGAAAAGGATCATTATGATGAAATAGAAAGCATTATCCTTTTTGGTTCTGTTGCACGAGGCGAAGAGCAAGAAGATTCTGATATTGATATTTTAGTTATAATAAAAGAAGAAGACTTCCAATTAAGACGTTTATTTATTGGAGAGGCCTTTGATACTTTCATGAAAACTGGAAAAAACGTTTCTGCAAAGGTTATTTCTCATAATGATTTTCATTTGAGGAAAAATTATTCATTTTTAAAGAATGTTATGACTGATGGTATGAAAATTGCCTGAGAATGAGATTCCTCAACTTCTTTTTGAACTATTAGGAATTTCCATAATAGTTGAATTTTCAGATAATTTAAAATTATTTCCTATCTCATCAATGCTTATAATAATATAAATATCCTCAATTTTCTTTTTAGGGTGCTAATTAAATCAAATAATCCTTTTAAATTATTTATTTTTAAATTAAATGCATTAAACCTCCTAAAAAAAGGTAATACTCCTTTTCATGAAAATATTTAAATATAAACATGGTCTAAAAATAATCTATTAATCAGGAATTAATTTTTACCAATTTGTCAAATATGGGGGTAATATAATAAGTTCATTTAAAAAGAAAATAATATTCACCATAATTATGGCCCTGGCCCTATTTGCCATGGCCAGTACGGCCTCGGCGGCCAATTATACTGTGAACAATACTACTTATATGAATGTGTTCAACGGTACCGGAATTGCTGATACATTCAATCTGGGTGATGGAGATCACACCTTCCAAGACGGAGATAACTTCACTTTCCTAGACGGAATCTATGAGAATGTAGTAATCATCCTGGATAAAACAGTCAATATCATAAGTAGCAGCGGTGCCTTCCTCAGCAATAACGGCACATTCGATGTTATACAGATTTTAAATACTTCTCTGTATTCCAATGTTACTGGATTCAATATTAACGGTTCCTTGAATGTCTCTGCAGATAATGTTACACTTAACAATAACTCCATTAATGCCTCCACCAGGGATGGTATAATCATAAACAGTAACAATGTCACCGTATTCAACAACAAAATAAAAAACAGTAACCTTTCTGGTATCAACACCGCTGGAAACAACACCAACATCATCAATAACACTTTTGCATATAACCAGCAAAATGGAGTAAGCTCCACTGGCAACAACATCAACATCACCGGCAACACCATCTACTGCTATAACAACCTCAGTATCAACTCTACCGGTGAAGACGCCATAATCAACAACAACCACATCTTCAGAAACTTCCTGGTGGATAACACTACCTACACCAGCATATTCAACAGTACTGGAATAGCCGACACCTTCAACCTGGATGGAACCGACTACACCTTCCAGAACGGAGATACCTTCACCTTTTTAGAAGGAATCTATGAGAATGTGAAAATCATCCTGGATAAACCAGTAGCCATTATGGCCAATGGAAGTGTTAATCTCACCAGTAATGGTACCAGCGACATTATACACGTTTTAAATACGGCCAACAATACCCATGTCTCTGGATTCAATATTAATGGTTCTCTCAGTGTAGATGGAAATAATTCCATTATAGACAACAATACCATTGTCACCTCCCCTCGAGATGGTATTCTAATATCAGCCAGTAAT
Source organism: uncultured Methanobacteriaceae archaeon (assembly GCA_964444115.1). GTDB lineage: Archaea > Methanobacteriota > Methanobacteria > Methanobacteriales > Methanobacteriaceae > UBA349. The sequence goes on along the minus strand of CAYUFT010000117.1, from coordinate 3,623 downwards.
GTAACCGTATCCCATAATAATATCAAAAATAGTAATTTATCTGCGGTAAAATCTACTGGAGATAATGTAGTTATTAGAAATAATAATGTATCTTCCAGTAATCAGAATGGGGTCGAATCTTCAGGAAGTAATGCTAGCATTAGTAGTAATTATATCACAGATAGTACAAAAAACGGAATAAACTCCTCAGGGGATAATTCAGTAATCTACAACAACACTCTCATGAATAGTCGCAAGTCAAGTATTTATTCTGAAGGATCTAAGGCCAACATCACTTCAAATTATATTTATAATAGCAGTGAGCACGGTATTTATTCAAAAGGAAACAATGCCACCATATCTCAGGATACCTCACAGTATAATAAAATGCATGGAATATATGTCACTGGAAACAATACTAATATAGATAATTCCTATGCTTATCATAATGGGCAGTCTGGTGTTTATTCTACGGGTAATTCTAATTTACTGACTTCAGTTTACACTAAATTTAATGGAATGCACGGAATTCATGTAACTGGAGCCAATACCAACATAACATATTCCACAGCAGAAAATAACACTTTAAATGGAATATATTCTACAGGTACTAGCAACCAGATCAGTTCCATTACTGCCCAATACAATGGAAACAATGGGATATACTCCACAGGAAACAGTGCAAATATAAACAATATCAACGCTGCAAATTATAACAAACAAAACGGAATACTATCCACAGGAAACAGTGCAAATATAAACAATATCAACGCTGCAAATTATAACAAACAAAACGGAATACTATCCACAGGAAATAGTGCTTTTCTTTACTTTATTTACAATATAAATTATAACAAACAAAACGGAATACTATCCACAGGAAACTATCTCTATATTTTATCTATCTCCAATGCAACTAACAATGGCGAAAATGGTGCTGCCATTTTAGGGAATCATTGTCAACTTTTGGGTATTAAATCAATTAATAATAAAAATGGAGTTTATACATCTGGTTTCAACACAACCATAGTCTCAGCAAATGCCCAATTCAATAAACAACACGGGATTTTAACAACTGGAAATAATGTTCGGATATTTAGTTCAATACTCAAATTCAATACATTAAATGGAATATACTCCACAGGATACAAGGCCCATATGGAGAATATCCAATCCCAGGCCAATAAAAAAAATGGAATCTACAGCACCGGAAGCATATTTGAGATTTTTAACTCAGTAATATCCAACAATTATTTAAATGGAGTGTACTCCACCGGATATAAACCTTATTTCGACAATTTAACGGTTTACTCCAATAAATTAAATGGAATCATCTTCTATGGTTCGCAGGGCTTTTTATACAACAGTACCATTTATAAAAATACGAATGGAGTATATTCCAAAGGATATAAAGCCATAGTGTATATGAGTAAAATATATTCCAATGCAAAGTATGGAGTATATTCACTGGGTGCTTCTTCCAAGATAGTTAAAAACTATATTCATTCCAACAAGGGTAACGGTGTATATTCAGCCGGATCTTCTAGCGAGATTTATTACAATACCATTAACCGTAACTACAAAAACGGAATATATTCCAAATCCAAGTATGTACTAATCGCCGATAACACAGTTTCCTACAACAAAAACAATGGAATTTATTCTATCGGCTTAAAGGCCAAGATTGGTAGAAATATTGTTAAAAAGAATAGATATTACGGTATTTATTCTAAAGGCCGGGGATCTATAGTAGTACAAAATAAGGCCAGTGGCAATAAGAAGGGAAATATTAGAAAATAGTCTTTAAATGGCTATTTCTCTATTCTTTTTTAAAATGATATTCTACTCTTAAAATAATCCTTTTTTCTATTTTTTTAAAATAATATCCTACCTTAAAAATATCTTTTTTTTCTATTTTTTAAAATAATAATTAAAAATTCATAAATAAATAAGTTAATTTTAATTTATAAAAAATATCTAGATAAATATTAAATTTTTATTTTAACTCCGGATAAATCACCTCCATACCATCTTCTTTTAAAACATCAAAGGCCCTTACCTCACGGGTATGTACAGGATAAACCTTTTCTGGAGATATATCCCTGATCATATCCAGTATCTCGGGCCCGCAGGCATGGCCGGAGGCATGGTAACCCGTATGGACTTCAATACCAAAGTGGTTCAACCAGTTTCTCTCCCGCCTACCATCAATCTCCATCTCGTCATTGAAGGGCTCTGTTTTGGATTTTATGTAAATAGCATTTTCTGGCTTGATATCAATGAGTTCTTTAAATTCAAAGTAGTCGCACTGAAACATGTACTCTTCTGGTCTCTCTTGCAGATCACGATAGTTCACATTGTTTTCCCAGGCGATATATTCTTTTTCCCATCCTTTATAATCTCCCAGTATATACTCACGGCCTATTTCACTGCTGCACACCCATTCCCCATCCAAGCAGACCTGTGACTCTCCACCCATAAGGCCCCAGGTTCGGCGCGGTACATAAACTGCCACATCATCAATTTCCGGGTATCCTCTACCAGAAAATGCATTTAATAAAAAGGCCTGTTTGGTATTGACCACCATTGTCCTATCTGAATCCCGGGCTGCTTCATAAAAGGTTAAAAAACGATCCAAATCTCTTATTGGATAATTCACAATAATTAATCCCTTATGGGAAAGGGATAATTCCCGGGCCTTCTTTTCAATTTCTTCTTCGGTGGTATTACGTTCTCGATCAATACGGGTTCCCTCAGTAATTAATGTGGTAGGGGCGAACTTCTTTGCTTCCTTAATGAATTTTTTAGTCTCATCTTCTCTTTTACCATGAAACCGGAAATCACCAGTATAAACCAGTGATTCTTCTTCACTGTCAATTAGAAATGCACATGAACCTGGAAGTGAGTGGTCCACCGGAGTCGATTTTATGGTAAATTCCCCCATTTCAAAGTCTTTGTAGGGTTCTACTATTTCTATGGGCCTTGATTTTTTAGTATCCTTGGCATTGGCCCTTTTATGAGTGGTTTTTGAATTTTTATTTAACCGGGCTTTAGCCAGAAGCTGAAAATCATCAGCATAATTTAAATAATTATTAAAACCGGCCATTCCCGTCTCTTCCAGGGCCTTAATAATTAAATAGGTTTCTTCACTCATGTAAAATGGAATATCATCCCGTATATGGTGCAGATAACCCACGTGATCCAGGTGGGCGTGGGATATTAAAATCCCATCACTGGAAGGTTTTTGATGGTGATTAAGGCCCAAATGTCTTAAATAATCCTCCCGATAAAGGCCTTTTATTTGGGGTAATAAACCGAATTCCACCAGATCCATGATTCCATTTAATTTTCTAGGTTGTAAAAATTCAGAAAAGTAATCTCCTTCAGAATTGAAACTTTTTCCAAAGTCCAGGAAAAATGAATTTCTGAATCCCTGAACATGAATCTTATTGCCACCTATTTCATCTACTCCACCATGAAAATCTATCTGCACCATAAAATAACCACTTCCTTAACCATTACTAATATAATAAAATTAATAGTTAATATAAAATAAGAAATGATATTCATTAATTTCCAAGTAAACAAAAACATTTTAGCCAAAAAACTAACCAACCTCAAAAAATTTGCTAAAAATAATCTTT
>CAYUFT010000116.1:1171-5378 GCA_964444115.1 uncultured Methanobacteriaceae archaeon | reverse complement strand
TTTGGGGCTGAAAATTCCTAATAATATTTAATTCTAATTTTAAAATTCATTAATAACTTATTTTAAATTAGTATATATTAATTAATACTATTATCATTCGTAACACATTCAGTTAAATAGTTGTTTTTATCTTAAAAATTTATATTTCCATTCACATTTTTGTATTTTTTATAATTATGCATTTATTTATAAATTAAATTTGTATTTTTAATAAATTAAGGAATATAATCACTAATATTAATTAAATTAATTAATAAATCAAATTCAATAGTAAAATCTTTTAAGGTGAATATTTGAGTATAAATCTATTAAAAGAAATGAATTGTCCGAAATGGGTAATTCGGCATTCTCAAGCGGTTAATTTAAAATCAATTTCACTATCTGAAAATTTATCAAAAGAATTTGATATAGATATTGAACTTGTGAAAAAAGGGGCATTGCTACATGATATTGGCCGTTGTATGACCGATGGAATTTATCACGCTGTTGTTGGTGCGGAAATTTTAAAATCAGAAGGGTATCCTTTAGAAGTTATTAGAATTGTAGAATGTCACATTGGGGCAGGTATCCCCAAAGAAGAGGCCATTAAAATGGGTTTACCCCCTAAAGATTTTATGCCTCATACTCTCGAAGAAAAAATTGTGGCCCATGCCGATAATCTCCTACATGGAAATCAAGAGGTTAATCTTGATTTTGTAATTGAAAAATGGTCATCCAGAATGGGAAAAGAACATCCATCTATTAAACGACTAATAAAATTACACAAAGAAATTGTATGCCCATCGAGCAATTAAATTATTTTTTAAATACATTTTTTGATAATTTCAGTTTATTTGTTCTTATTCTTTTTATTAATCCATCTAATCTTTTTTAAGTATCGGTCCGTAAATTTATATGTTTATACTACTCAAATTAATAATTTAATATTTATAATTCATTAAAAATTTGAAAAAATTGTTTGAATCTTTTTTTATGAAAAATTAGGAATTGATATAATTAATTGATTATAATAATATAAATTCTAAAAGAATCATAAATATTTATACATTTTATCAAGAGGGGATTTAATGGTTAAATATCGCTGTACAGTTTGCAATTACATTTATGATGAAGAAATAGAAGAAATTCCATTTTCAGAACTCCCAGAAGACTGGAGATGTCCCGTTTGTAACGCTTCAAAAGAATCATTTGAAGCCATAGATTCTGAAAATGACATTAATAAAGAAAGTATTTCAGAAGATACTGATTTAGGACATTCCACGGTATCACATGTAATGGTAAACCAGATGGCAGAATGGGGAGTAGAATACGTATTTGGAATTCCTGGAACATCATCATTGGGTGTTCTTCAAGGTATTAAAGACTCTGATTCTTTAAAATATTACCAGGTTCGACACGAACAAACCGCAGCATTTATGGCATCAGCCTACGGAAAATTAACTGGAAAAGTAGCCGTATGTCTTACTGTAGCGGGTCCTGGAGCCACCAATCTTAGCACGGGTCTTTATGATGCCAAGCTTGATCATTCTCCAGTTTTGGCCATAACTGGGCAAGTACAAAGGCTGCTTATAGGTCCGGGTTCTTTTCAGGAAATTGACCAGCATTCATTTTTTGAGCCAGTTTCTATTTTTAATAAGCCAATTGTTCACAAAGATCAGACCACATTGTTAACGACTCTGGCTATTAAAGAGGCTTTAATAAAAAAAGGAGTTTCCCATATTTCAATTCCCAATGACGTGCAGAAACAGAAATATGAGACTAAATTGATTCCTTTAAATGGTAAAATACCCCAAACAAATCTTTCCCCAGCAAATGAATTATTAGAAGAGGCCGCTGAAATAATAAATTCCGCTCAGAGGCCAGTGATTATTGCTGGTTTTGGAGCAATGGGTCATGGTGATATTTTATTAGAAATGGCTAAAAAAATAACCGCACCCATAGTTACCACTTTCCGAGGAAAAGGAGTGGTTGATGAAGATGAAGAAATTTGTGTGGGTAGTCATGGGACTATTGGATCCACTTCTGCATCTCAATTAGTGAAAAACTCAGATCTATTAATTGTAATTGGTTCTTCATATTCGGACATGACACAAATCCCCCCTAAAAGAACCATACAAATAGATAAAGACCCCATGATGATTGGGAGAAAACATTCGGTAGAGGTAGGCCTTTTAGGAGATAGTTCTGTTATTTTACCCGCGCTGCTTAATAAATTGGTTTTTCAGAATCGTTTAGAATATAAAGAAGAAATTAAATTATTAAAAGCAGAATGGTCTAAACTCATTAAAGATGAAATCGACTCTTTAAAAAGCCCTATTCGGCCACAATATATCATGAAAGTTTTAAATGATAAATTAAGCAACAATGGAGTAATTACACTGGATGTTGGAGAAAATGCATGGTGGTTTGGCCGTAACTTCCAGATGAAAAAAAGTCAGAAAATGGCAATGTCCGGCTCATTAGCTACCATGGGTTTTGGACTTCCTGCAGCTCTTGCAGCCCAAATTGCATATCCTGAAAAGGAAGTAGTCTGCATAACTGGAGATGGTGGATTTTCAATGGTAATGGCTGATTTTTTAACTGCAGTCAAATATAATCTGCCCATTAAAGTGTTTTTATTAAATAATAACCAATTAGGAATGATTCAACAAGAACAAAAAGTCGAAGGCTATCCCAATTGGCAGACAGAACTGCTAAACTGCGATTTTGCATCATTTGCTGAAATTTGCGGTGGAGTCGGAATAAAAGTCACCAATCCTGACGAACTTCCACCAAAAGTTGAAGAAGCCCTTAGATTAGATGTGCCAACAATTGTAGATATTCAGACCGACCCAAGAAGATTTATCTAATCTTATTAGTCATGAAATGTATTTTAAAGTATTATTTAATTATTTTAGCTATTATTAGCAAATTAAATAAATTATTGTCTCAATAATAATTTTTTAATGTTATTAGAAGGATTATAATGTTTTCAAGTAATAAAAATTCCAGGAGATCTAAAATGATTCAGGTACCTAACACTGAAGAAAATAGAATTAAGTGCCTATGTAAAAAATGCCCCAGTTATCCCCATAAATGCTCAGGAGAAATTTTATATTGTTCAAAGGGCAGCAGTCTTCTGGAAGTCCATGAAGGCGGATGTCTATGCAAATCTTGTTCCGTGTATTTTGAATACAATTTAAAAGGACATTATTTCTGTGATAAGGAATTTTTAGGAGACGCTTTTGTTCTAATGCGGAAAAAGAAAAAAGAGGAAGATCCTATTTCTTATCAAAAAATGGTAGACATAAAAACTATGGCCGAAACTGGAAAAAGTGTAGTTCGTTCCATGGGATCTCCTAAAAAGTTGCCATTTTCTTTTGATGATTTTCATTTTATCCCGGCACAAATTAGTAAAATACCATTTAATAAAGAACAGAATGTTAAAATAAATATTTCAATTGGTCCAAACGCCAAAAAACCCCTTCATCTTAGTTCTCCAATATTAATTTCTGGTATGAGTTATGGTGCTGTTTCTGGAAAAACCAGGACAGTGATTTCACATGCTGCTAAAAATCTTAATATTGGATTTAATTCTGGAGAAGGAGGTGTCACCAACGAAGAAATGGAAGTGGCATCTTCACAATTAATAGTCCAATATTCAACTGGACGTTTTGGTTTGACTGAAAAAATATTAAAAAAAGCTTCAGCGGTTGAAATAAGATTTGGGCAGGGAGCATATCCTGGGAAAGGTAGTTACTTACCATCAGACAAAATTAATCCTGAAGTGGGTCAAGTAAGAAACCTTAAAAAAGGTGAAGGAGCTTATTCGCCAGCACATCATCCAGACATGAAAACTCCCGGTGAAATTAAGGATAAGATTAAATGGATTAAAAAAATAACTCATGGAGTTCCCGTCGGAGCCAAAATTGGTTGTGGGAATATCGAAGAAGATATAAAAATTCTATTTGAAGCGGGAGTCGATTTTATATCTATAGATGGTTTTGGAGGAGGTACTGGAGCTACTGAATCTTTTGTGCGGGAAAATGTAGGCTTACCCCTTATTGCTGCATTGCCCAGAGCTGCGCGGATTTTAAATAAGCTGGAAAATCAAGGAGAAAATTCCAACCAAGAAATCATGGCCAAAAATAAAGTTACTTTAATTGCCGGAGGAGGCTTAAGAACCTCAGCAGACATGGCCAAATGCTTAGCATTAGGGGCTGATGCA
>CAYUFT010000116.1:0-1071 GCA_964444115.1 uncultured Methanobacteriaceae archaeon | reverse complement strand
TAGAATAATAATTAAGCATAATGAAAAATAAATAAGAATTAATTAACAATAATTGAAATAATTAAATTATAAGTTCTTATTAGAAGATGATTTAAAATGAAAGTTCTATGTTCCAGTGAAGAGTCACTTTACAGGCCTGAAGCCGTTAGATGGAGAAATAGAATGGGTTTATTAAAACCTCTGGGAGAAGCTGTAGTTATTCTCCCGTGCAGTATGAGAAAACCTTATTCCAACTCCAAATCCCATCAAATTTTTATGAAAGTAAGTAAACGTATTCAGGAAGTTATATTAACATCCCCATTTGGTATTTGTCCTCGAGAGATGGAAAAAACTTTTCCCATACAATCTTACGATGTTTCCACAACAGGCGATTGGTCTAATGAAGAAATAAAAGTTGTTGGTGAAGTTTTAAGAGATTATGTGGGAGATAAAGAAGTTTTAGCTCATGTTGCCGGAGGATACCGAGAGGTGTGCGAAGAATACTTGGATGATTGCGTGTTTACCTGTGAAGATGGGCGCCCCATATCACATGAATCAATGCAAAATCTTAAAGACCATATTAAAAAATACCGGAAAATTCCAGCACGTGAAAAGCTTCTAAATGGATTAAGATCACTGGCCATATATCAATTTGGTCCCGGCGGTGAAGCACTCATACCTGATTACTGTCATGTGAAAGGACGTTATCACAAAAGAATATTCCATAACAGCGAACAGATTGCTGCCCTATTAATGGATAATGGAGTGTATTCATTGAGTCTTGCAGGTGGGCGCATTTTGTCTGAAATAGGGGTTAAATGGGTTAATATTGAATTTGATCTGAAAACTAATACATTATTTGCTCCAGGAGTCCTTGATGCAGACCAGAACATAGTCCCCAAAGATGAAGTAATCATTCTTAACAAAGGAAATGTAGTGGGAGTCGGTAAAGCTGTTTTAAATGGTGAAGAAATGGTTAAAGCATCAAATGGTGTGGCCGTGCGTGTAAGACACCGAGTTAAATAACCTTAAACACCATTAAATACCTTATTTTATATTTACTTAAAAATTTTTATCAAAAATTTTAAATAT
>CAYUFT010000115.1:0-5499 GCA_964444115.1 uncultured Methanobacteriaceae archaeon | reverse complement strand
ACTAAGCTTAATTTTAAGGATAGATCCCTATGATAAAAATGGAACGAACTTATGGATGCTTTCGTGCTAATGTTTTAGCTGATGGCAAGCAAATAGGGACCATGGAAGGGATTTATCTTACTCAATGGTTCGTAAAAAATAAATACCGCTTTACAGGTTCATTTAATCGTTATTTAACCAATGAACCTAAATATTATCATCCGGGGGTAACAGTGGATGTTGTTCTCCCAGAAAAACAAATAATTGTAAAAAATGTGTTTATTGAGTGGATTAGAGAACCATCTGGAAGTGGAACATTCAATGCAGAAAGAATTGAAAGTTACATTTAAGTATTTCATTTATTTCGAGAATTATTTTCTAATTATTTTCTAATGCTGGCTGAGTTTTATGGTAAAAAAAGGATCGAGAGAAGAAAGAGATTTAGTTAGAATTCTTTGGGAAGAGAAATTTGCAGCTATGCGAGCACCTGCTTCGGGTGGTGCAACAAAAAAACCATTGCCTGATGTTTTAGCTGGAAATGGTGAGAAATACCTGGCCATTGAGGTGAAAACAACTACTAAAGACAGAATTTATATTGATTCACCAAAAATAGAAGGCCTTTGCGAGTTTTCTAACATTTTTGGAGCCATACCTTATGTGGGAATTAAATTCAAGTATAAAAAATGGCGTTTTTTATCTCCTGATGATTTATTCCAAACTAAAAATGGGAACTACCGTTTAGACTTGGACTTGGCATTGGAAAAAGGCTTGGAGCTTAATGAACTTTTAGGTCAGGATAAACAAGTTAAATTCTAATAAATGGAATAAATTAATTAAATTGAATTAATCTACTTTTTTTATTGTCATTTATTAAGAATAAACTAATTTAATAAATTAAGCAACTACGGTGGAAAAATTGGTGCACAGATAGTATTATTGTGTTTTTTTGATAAAATAAATAAATTCAGAACTTTTAGAAATAATCTCAGTATTCATTGTAGTTGAAATTTTACAATCTAAAATCACTTCAAGATACCATTAAGTAAATAGCATAATTGCTGCACTAATATGTGGGATGTCAACATATCTTATCTTTTTAAAGTCCCAAACTGAAAGAATTACAATGCATATACAAAAAATCATCTTTATAAATTAGATTAGTCCGTCTCCTACAATCATTATTTGCTATTTTTTCAAATTTTACTAAATAAATCTGGATTTTGGAATATTATATTATTTTTTTATTAAATTAGACATAAAATTTATAAATTATTTACCATCATCACCCGCAAGGTTTAAATATTAAATTCATCTACTAATTAGTTACTATGCCAAGGTAGCTTAGAGGCGAAGCGGTGGACTGCAGATCCATTACACGGGAGTTCAAATCTCTCCCTTGGCTTGCATTATTATCCTGAGAATCATCTGATTTTTAGGAAACCTATTATTAGGGGTCATAGTGTAATCAGGCTATCATCTGGGACTCCAGTTGTCTTTGAAGAAAAGCGCGCTCTGAAGGTATTCAAGTACCCAATGATGATCAATTGGAGTACTGAGACATGAGAAATCCTAGGATCTGGGTTCAAATCCCGGTGACCCCATTTTATGCTATTTTTAAATGGATTTATATCATTTTATTATAATATCAGTATTCACAGATATTGCTTATAATTCAATTTTAGATTTCTTGATTTTCTAGAAATTTTAAGTTTTTTGGCTGGTGTAAGTATGGAAAAAATAAATGATGTGGCTTTTATTGAAGGTAAGGGATATGATTCAAATATTTATGTCGCTGGTGACATTATTATTGATACTGGAACCGGTGAAAACAAGAAATATGTTTTTTCTGAGATTTTAAAGGCAGGAATTAACCCCGCAGATATTTCAACCATTTTAAATACTCACTGTCATTTTGACCATGTAGGTGGAAATTCTCTCTTTTCAGGGGATATTATGATCCATGAAGAAGATGCAGAAGCACTGGAATCTGGGGATAGTATGGCTACAGCGGCTTACATGTTTGGAAAATCAACCGAACCTACAAAAATAGCCAAAAAACTACAAGAAGGAGATAAAGTGGCCGATTTTGAAGTAATTCATACTCCAGGCCATACTCGAGGGGGAATATGTCTGTTTGATGGTGAAATTTTAATATCAGGAGACACAGTTTTTGCCAATGGAGGAATCGGTAGAATGGATATTGGTGGAAGCTATGAAGATATGATCAGTTCTCTAGAAAAACTTCAAAAGATAAGTGCTGAGTATTTACTTCCAGGCCATGGTCCGTGGACTAATAATGCCCAACAACACATAGAAATGTCATATCAAATGGCCAAAAGATTTTAATTTCTTTAAAAATTAAATAATAAATAAAATTGTTTTTTAATTTTTAATTAATAAAATTTTTTAAATAAAATATATTCTAATAATTATTCTAATCAATTTTGTATTGTTATTTTAACCTCAAAATTTTCATCAAATAATCAATTAGCCATCAACATAAATGGTTAAGTTGCTTGGAGCATAATGACCACCCAAAAAGTCTAAATAGCTTATTTTCCACTGGGAATTCTCAAATTTAGCATCTATAGAAGTATAATACGAATACCAGATGAATCTTTGTGCTGCAACCGTAGAATTGGCCTTTTTAATAGCTTTAATGCCTGAGGAATACTTTCCATTTTCAATTACAAGGCCACTATAATTTCCCTGGAATGTTTTTTGTCCAGTAAGTCCATTATATATGTAAAGCTGATATTCTTGGTTTTCAGGATTGATAAGAACCCCTTGCCATACAAACATGTTTGAAGTGGGATAAGTGGCTGTTTGAGTGAAATTTCCTTCTAAATTTTCTTCCAGAGCATGAGTAGCATTTATTTTTTCATAGCATCTTATGCCTCCAAATGAAATCAGCATAATTACAAATAGGACCATGGCTATTTTTTTGTACTTCCAATTGATTTTAAGGTATAACACAATTAAAACTGCCAGAGCAACTAGTGTAGTTAGGGCATCAGTGTAATAATAGATATGGGCACTGAAACGTTCCATGGAGAATGGATAAAGAAGGGGAATGCCTCCGGTGGTTAAAAAATCCAATAATAAATGAGTCAATACTCCAAAATAAGCTAATAAAGCGGTTTTCCAACTGAATATTAGATTAATGTCTCTTTTTATTAGTTTCCTAACAAATTCCTGGACTGGATGTCTGGTTACTATATAGAGAAATATCACTGCCGTTATAAATCCGAAAATAAATGAATGTGTAATTCCTCTATGGGTCAAAATGAAGAATTCGGGGAGTAGAAATCCTATAAAAATTAAAATAAAATCAAAATCTACGGATGTACCACCCAAACCTCCTTCTATAGGCCATTTAGATCCTATAAAGAATAGTATAATGAAAGGAATTAGAAAATGTGTGAAAAGATCCATGGGTTGACTCCAAGAATTATAATAATAAATTTATTAATATTAGATTTAAGTTTAAGTATTTGTTTAAATTGTGTTGAAGTCTTTTTTTTAATTTTATAAATTTATTTTATTTATTTGATACTCAAAAAAGTAGAATAAAAAATTAGAATCTGATTTGAATTCCAAATAATAAATGGATGATGATATTTAAAAGGCTCCACCACCTCCACCACCAAATCCTCCACCTATGTCTCCAATATTTCCCACAATATCGCCAATATCACCGTTGGCTGAGCTAGGATTCATTCCCATGTCCAATGAAGAGGCTAAGAGATAATAACCTCCATAATAATGAAACATGAACATGTCACTACGTTCTAATTGGTCTGTAGGTAGTGATAATTCCATAGCTTTACGAACTGCTTCGGCAGAGCCTAATGCAGTAGCATATACCAAGTATTTATTCCATATTTTAATTGATTCTGGAGGATATTCCTTAATTAAACTGAAATCACTTATATATTTCTTGAAATTCTGCCATTTGGCATTATATTCTTCTCCATGGGTTGTCCATTGCCCTCCAATCTTTTGAGGAAGAATTAAAGAAACTAATGATACAACTCCTAAGGCTATGGCACATAACATGGTACTTCCAGCGACTGGCAAATCAAAAAGACTCACAAAAAATACTATTATGGCCACAATTATCCCACCAGTTCCAAAAATCTTTATTAAAGAATCTCCTTTCTTTAAGAAGATTTTTTGAAGTTTTTCATCATTTAAAAACTGGGTTTTAATAGCTCCTTTCCAATTTAAATAAGTTCCACTAAAAATTCTGGCTTCTTCTGGATTTGATAAACTATTAGAAATTTCATCCAGTGATATCGTTCCATCTTCTTCAAAACTCTTTAAAAAATTGTAAACATATGATTCGAATTCATTAAGTGTCTCAGGATCCTTAGATGGATTTAAATTAAAAAATATGGATTTGGATACTTCTAATCCATAACCTTCTTTTTCAGAATCTTTACTGCTTATAGAAAAATACTTTCTATCTATTAGATCCATTATGGTGGCCTTAAATCCATCCATATCTGGCTCACCAACCTTTTTTGAAAATCCAGGCCCAGAAATGGCATTCACAATTGCAGGAGGATCATTGGAAGGTATGTCTCTTTCGTATTCGGCCTGATAATTAATTTTAGGCTCTCTACCATATTTCCAGTATATAATACATGGAATAAAACAGGCTAAAATTAATATAACGGATAAAAATGAGTAAAGTAAATGTTTAAAGTTTAACTGGTTCTGATAATTGGCCTGCATTTGCTCTATGGTTGCTGCTGCATTTTTATTTATTATAATTCCATTGTTGGGATTGGTCGGGAACTGACTTTTTGGAATAAGCATTCTCAATTCAAAATAATTTCCAGTGGGGATGTTGGTACTGGTTAATTGCAGGTCGTTGCCTTTCCAAGCTGAATTTTCAGCATAATATGGGGGATTTAACCAGTATTTAACTCCGCTACTTGAATTAAGGTGTATATTGGCCACCATTTTTTCAATATCAACACTCCATCCAGAACCAACTAATTTGTACTGCAATTCTGCAATATCGTTGTAGAATTTTATAACATGTGTAAAATCGTATTCATAATTCACATCAACGCTTTTGTCAGTAATGGGACTTGTTTTCGCGGCATCAGAATAAAGGTTAACTTTTATATGTGCATTATTGCTTTGATTAGTTACAGTATATGTGGAATATGCTCCGCTACTAGTAACTTTGAGATTTTGAATCTGCTGGCCATTTAAAGGAATGTCTCGATATACTCCGTGAAAAGTTCCTTGAAAAGAGTAATGAACAGTTTCTTTAACATGAATGCTTCCATCATCCAGTACAAAAATATCTACATTCATTATGGGTATAGAATAGCTGTTATCTGCAAAAACCGCTGTGGAATAAAGCGAAACTGTAATCAAAAAAATAAAAATAAATGAAATAAAATGTTTTTTATCCATTAAATCACCCTAAATTAAACCCATCTAAAATTCAACTTTAGGGACAGACCTAGCGGATTCTTCAGTTTCAAAGAATTCAGCTTC
>CAYUFT010000114.1:0-5684 GCA_964444115.1 uncultured Methanobacteriaceae archaeon | reverse complement strand
AGTAGGAATTGTAAAAGATATAGAATGGGATTTTCCAACAAACGAAGTGAAATCTATTATTCTACAAGAAGCCGGTATATCTGCTAAAATTGGTTTAGGAGATAAAAAAATAGTACCCTATGAAATGATTGAAGCTATTGGAGATACAGTTTTAATAAAAGTAAGAGTTTTCAAGAAAGAATAATTGGTCAATTGGATTTCATTAATATCAAAATTTGGAGTGATTATAATGGTTAATAAAAAAGATGTGAATGAAAAAGTGGACGATATAAAATCAAGTGCATCAGATAAGAAGGATGATGTGGCCGATAAAATAGATGAAATAAAAGAGGATACTAAAGAAAAGTCAAGTAAACTCCAAAAGGATACTAAAAATAAAATAGATGATATAAAATCTAGTGCATCTGATACGAAGGATGATGTGAGCGATAAAATAGATGATATAAAATCTAGTGCATCAGATACGAAAGATGATGTGAGTAATAAAATTAACGAAATAAAAGAAGATACTCAGGATAAAACGGAAGATTTACAAGAAGAAGTTGAAAAAAAGAAGAACCAAACTGAAAACTTGCTAAATGATATAATGAATACCATTAAATCCAAACAAGTTGAAGTTGGAAAAACTCTATCTGATTACAAATCATCCCCTAAACCATCATTGGACATTATTGAAACCACGGAGAATATAATTTTAAAAATTGACATTCCTGGTGTAAAAAAGGAAGATATTGATATAGGAATTGCCGGTGAGAGAATAGATATTCTAGTAAAGTTCGAAGAGGAAATGGAAGGGGAAGACGTTAATTTCATTCAAAAAGAGAGAAGTTACGGCGAAACAAAAAGAACCATTAAACTTCCTTCAGAAATAAAAGTTAAAGAAGCATCAGCTAACTTCATAGACTCGGTTTTAACCATCAAACTACCAAAAATACAACCAGAAGTCCATAAAATTAATATTAATTAATAAATCGGGGTAATATGGGAGATATACATAAATATTAAATAATATTTTTTTTTAAATAGGGGGATGTAAAATGGCCAGTATCGCGGTTGTGGTTGAAGGATTTATTTTAGCAATTATATTTACCGTAGTTTTAGCATTTCTTGGAATTGGATCGGTTATGGGATTGCCGGTGGCCCTATTTGGTTTTTTAATGGCAGGTATAATAGTGGGCTACATTTCATATGGGGACATTTTTGATGGAATGATTAATGGAGCACTTATGGGTATTGCTGGGGCAATAATATTGTGGTTATTGAGTTTATTCCAAGGCCTAATCGCTGCATTTTCTGCACAGTTGTCTACTTATGTACCATTAAACACCCCACCAGAGATAATTATGGTTATAGTCGTGGGCGCCATAGGTGCTGCAGTTGGATCTCTAATATCAAGATTCAATCGCAGAAACCGAAGATATAGGGATGGAGATGAAGACTCTGATGATGATGAAGGGAATCAACGCCATCAAGACTATAGTAATAAAAAATGGAGAGACTGAAAACAATATTAATTACTAATATTAACTCTTATTAATAGCTTAATCAACTCAAAAAGGGTAAAAATGAATAAAAACATTGATGCAATGTTAATAAATCCTTATGATGAGAATGCATTGAAAAATGCACTGGGATTTATAGCTCCTCCTATGAATCTCATGTATCTGGCCTCATCATTGGAGAAGGAATCTTATTCTGTTAAAATAGTAGATGATGATCTACTTCAGCGGGGTTATGAAAATATTTCTGAGATGGCAGAAAAGCTTAATCCACAAGTGGTCGGGGTTACGGCCACTACCTCTACCATAAAAAGTGCATTGAAATATGTGGAAATGGTTAAAAAAATTCTGCCTGAATCTTTAACGGTGATTGGTGGCCCTCATGCTACTTTTATGCCCCTGGAAACATTAAATAGTTCTGAAGATCTGGATGTAGTAGTTATGGGTGAGGGTGAAGAGACCATGGTGGATATCCTGGATGAATCATTCCAGGAAGTTCCACAAATGGATAATGTTCCGGGAATTTTTTTCAGAGACCCCCCCCACTGGAAATATAAAATCTACTCCTGAGAGACCTTTAATAAAAGACCTGGATTCCTTACCTTTCCCGGCTAGACATCTGGTTCCATTTGAATCATATGCTGCTTCCAAAGAGCAAACTGGTGGAATAATAACCAGCAGAGGTTGTGTATATTCCTGCAACTACTGTTCCTCATCACTAATTATGGGTAAAAAGTTTAGATCGCGCAGTCCAGATAATGTAGTGGATGAAATTGAAGAATTAATAGATAAATACCAGATAAGGGATTTTGGATTCATGGACGACACCTTCATGTTAAATAAAAAACGGGCCCATGATATTGCAGATGAAATTAAAACCAGAGGCCTGGATGTGAGTTTTGTAGCATCATCCCGGGTTGACCGGGTAGATTCGGGTCTTCTTCAGAATCTAAAAAGTTCAGGCATGAAAACCATATATTATGGGGTTGAATCCGGATCACAGCGTATTTTGGACCTGATGAAAAAAGGTATAACTCTTAAAAATGCTGAAGATGCGGTTAAGACTGCGAAAAATGCAGGTTTAGAAGTATTGACTTCTTTTATCATAGGATATCCTGGAGAAACTAAAGAGGATATTAATAAAACAATTGATTTTTCTATAAAACTTGAACCTGACTATAGTCAATACTCCATATTAACACCATTTCCCGGAACACCGATTTACAATGAACTTAAGGAAAAAAATTTAATTGATAATGAAGATTGGGAAGAATACACCGTCCTTAAGCCGCTTTTGAAATACGATCAAATGGGTTTGACCAAGAAAATGGTGGAGAGAAAACTAGCCACTGCTTACTTAAAATTTTATACCCGGCCCAAATATCTTCTTAACCATAGATATATGTTCAAAGTTATGTTGCAAACAGTTATGAGAAGTTTTATAATCCCTAAACTCAAGGGGGGTACGGGTAATGGTTGGTACCAAAACCTGGAATAATTCATCAACTAGATTCTAATGGTTCATAACTATTAAATTCATATCAGATTATTTTAATTTTGGATTTAGAGCATACAAATAATCTGAAATGTTAAATAAACAATACGGAGGGATTTTATGGGAGAAAAAACAGATGAATTAAAGGGAAAAGCTAAACTAAAAGAAGGTGAAATTAAAGGAAAGGCTAAAGAATATGAGGGTGAGATTAAAGGGAAAGCTAAAGAAGCTGAAGGAAAAATAAAAGGTAAACTTAAAAAATAATTTAATCTAATAATGCATAATTAAAATAATTATTTATTTTTGAGGATTAAAAAGCACGATATTGTTTTTTATACTCTAAAAACCTTCTTAAATTACTTACTTATTTTGTATATCTGGAGAATTAGGCAAATAATCATTTATCTCTGATTTATTTTGATAGTTCCTAAAACCATATCCGTGTAAAGTGAACTCCTTAATTACTCACCATCAAAACTCCCAGAAATTCTTTTCTTCTTAAAAATAGCTTATATATAGAATTTTTTTTCTAATTGTGATATTTTATATATCATTTTATTCAAAAATATTATATAATCTGAATAAATTTTTCAGGGGGTATAAAATGAAAAAATATTCGGTTTTTCTTTTGTTAGTATTTTTTGCTGTGGTAGCAGGAATTCAATTTTCTGAACCAGTCACAGCAGCTAGTTGGGTAAAATTTGATAAAAAAGTTGTTTATACTTATACTGGCCAACATGGATATGTAAAACTAGTTTACACGGTTTATAAGAAAAATAAGAATAATGTATGGCTTAAACAAGCTTTTTATTCAAAACCATATAAATCGGGAACTTATAAACGCTATGGAACTTACAAATGGTATCTTAAAAAAGTTTCTAAAACCAAATTAAGAATTGTAATTCCAGATATTGAGGGTAACTACCGAAACCGATATGTTAAAACTAAATATTCAGCAGTTAATTACTATTTAAAGGTTTATAGTAAATCCAAATACATGAAAAGATTCCCTAGTACCTAGTAATTAATACCCTCTTTCTTTTATTTTCCGTTGATGGTGATTCTCTTTTTTTATTATTTTTATTTCCCATTGATGATGATTCTCTTTTTTTATTATTTTTAAAAAAAGTTATTTAATTTAAAAATCATGTAGATCTAAAGTATTAAACTTAGAAATATTCAATGAATAGAGTTATATTAATATAATTTATTTACCACGTCTATTTTCTTGAAATAGGCACCCAGGGTGAATTTTACTTGCGAGTCCAGGGCCGATTTGGTATCTGCTTCCAGGATATAGGGGCCAGTGACCTTTTCAGTGTCGGTATCTTCTAAATTAATTTCTACCACGTGGATTTCTTTTCCATTAGCATCCTCTTTATTGGTATAATTTTCCACATATATGGTTGCATTTTCAATTTCTTCTGCTTTATTTACTAAATCATAGACTTTCAGGGCCATCTTTATCACCTAATTAATGTTCTATAGACTTATGTTATTTTCATGTGGTATAATACTGTGGAGAGCTTATGAAAAGTAATCGAGGGGATATGGCCCAAATCAGTTAATCATAATTTAAATTGTAATAGTTGATGATTTAAATTTAAAAATAAATAAAATAAAAAATTACTAAATTAACTTTAAAAAAATTAGATAGATTATACATTGTCTGATATGTAATCATCTACTACGGGGCCATATAGAACTAAATTTGATAAAAAAAAGTTAATTATGCTCGATAAATTAGTCTTTAATCTTAAAAAATAGTGATTTGAGTAAATATGGATAGTTAAATGCTTAATATTTTATTTAAAAAGGAAAATTATAGTTAAAATAGAAAAAGATCTATTTTAAACTCTTTTTTAATTTATTAAATTCTGCATCAGATAATACTGGTTCAATATCTTCCACAGAAATTGGTTCATCCACATCAGCATAAACCATACCATTGGTCCTTTTGATAACCACTGGTTCTTTTAGTTTGTAAACTCTTAAAAGCCAAACAATGGTAGTATCAGCGTTCATGTAATCATTTACATACTCATCAGTCCACATATGGTGCTTATTTATAGTTTCAATACTAGCGGCTGGTTTTTTAATTTCTTCTTCCACTTTGGCATAGTATTTGACTTCAAATTCAGGGCCTTCTATATCAGGCTTGGAATTTTTCTTGATAAAAGAATGATGTTTATCTTGGAAGCTGTCCAGGTATTTTTCATCATCCAGATATTCAATAGTAGGATAAAGTAAAAATTCTTTCAAAGTATTTTCATAGTTCCTAATTAAAATAGATTGTTTGCCCTGTCCTAAGGCCTCTACAGTTGCGTTTTTTTCTAATAGACAGTCTTGTATAGTTTTCATGGTTTTGCTCTTATAATTTTAAAAAGTATTATGCTATTTATACTTTGTTTTAGGACATTATAAATGATGGGTATATAAGTGGATTATTTGTGGGTGGAAATTAGAAAAAAATATTTTTTATATAGTTCCACAAATCTATTTTAACATAACTATTACAACCTTTAAAGATTTTCTGTTAAAATCAAGAGGTATAATAATGACCTAATGTCTATTATTTCATGATTAATTATAATAACATTAAAAATCAATATTTAATCAAAGAATTAATTATGTGGTTTTTTATGAAAACAAAATCTGAAGTTTTAAAAATACTTGAAATGGATCTTCCT